>JAVCCW010000002.1 GCA_030765235.1 Candidatus Gorgyraea atricola
ACATTATCCACAGAATAAACAAAAAGAAAAAGTCGCCCAAAAAGAAAAAGAACTACTACTAACTGTAACATGAAAACAGGACATTTTAACTTTGGTAAGAACCGGACATTTTAACTTTGGCTTGACAATTCCCTTAAATTATATTGACTTATAAGAGCTATATATGATAATATATCTCGGCTATGGCAAAGAGGAAGCCGAGACAGGTTGTTGTATATGCGCTCTTTAGAGTAGTTAGTTTTTTTATATATCTCCTACCTCTAAGATCAGGGCTAAAACTTGGGCAGTGTATAGGAAAAATAGCTTTTCTCTTTCTTAAGAAACAAAGGCGTATTGCGTTAGATAATCTTGAGTTTTCCCTCAGTGATTCCAGGATAGATAAATCCCTTATAGCGCGCCAGGTCTTTGAAAATCTAGGCAAGAATTTTGTAGAAGTAATATCACTTTCAAAATTCAATAAGGCCAATATAGACGCCTATATAAAGTGTAATGGTTTTGAATCTATCGAGAGACTTTTAAAGCAGGGCAAGGGCGGCATAGTATTATCAGCGCATTTTGGGAACTGGGAACTCATGGCGCACTATTTTGCGTTAAAGGGTTATAAGGTCAATGTTGTTGCGCGCCGCGTCAGGAATGAATTTTTCGAAAGATTTTTAGGTAAGGTCAGAAGGCAGCACGGCGTGAATGTTTTATATAGAGACGCGTCAGCAAAAGAAGTATTCGCTGTTTTAAAAAGAAATGAATTTATCGGCATGATGCCTGATCAGGACATGACAAATGTCTCAGGCGTGTTCGTGGATTTTTTTGACCGCAAGGCATATACGCCAAATGGCCCGGCAGTGCTTAATTTTTTAACAGGCACTCCAATAGTACCGTGTTTCATGGCGAGAAAAGGGTTTGGCCATGAGATTTTAGTTGGCCAGCCTATAGAATTACAAAAAACTGGTGATAAACAGAAAGATATTTTAGAAAATACACAGAGATACACAAGGGTGATAGAAGATCATGTTAGAAAATTTCCTTCACAATGGGTGTGGTTCCATGAGCGCTGGAAAACTAAAGAAAATAGTCATAGGTAGTGCGCTAGTTCTTGTTGCTGGCTTTTCTTTTGCGCAGGATGCTGACCAGGAAGTGGATGGGTTTTCGCTTGTGCAGTATGAGGATGGCGGAACGAAGCAGTGGAAGCTGAGCGGTAAATCAGCTGAGGTCAAGGACAATGAGATCAAGATAGATGAGGTCTCAGCCTTAAGCTATGGAAAAGAGGCAGCGCTTAAGTTAAAGGCAAAACAGGGAACATTTGATAGAGAAAAGAATCTAGTGACTCTGCAGGATGATGTCGTGGCCAAGAGTACAGATGGCACTACAATAACCTGTGACGGCCCACTGGAGATCAATTACAATAAGAACCGAGCTGCGTTTTTAAACAATGTAAAGGTAAAGGATTCTAAGGGTGATATTTTTGCGGATCGCATAGATGTGTATTTCAATGATGATACGCGCCGCGTGAGATGCGTAGTGGCAAGAGGTAACGTGCGGATAGTAAGCGGCGAGAACATTACTTATAGCGAGAAGGCAATATACTTAGTCAATCAGGGCCGCGTGATATTACCCAAGCGGTCAAAGCTGGTGATAAAAAGTGAAATCCCAAGATAGTAGCGAACATATACTGGAAATAAAAAACCTCACCAAGTCCTACGACGGCAAGCGTGTAGTGAACGGCGTGAATATAAAGATAAAAAGAGGTGAGGTCGTGGGGCTATTGGGCCCTAACGGCGCGGGAAAGACTACTACATTTTACATGGTGGTGGGCATGCTAAAGCCGGATCTAGGCGCGATAATATTTGATGGGAAAAATATCACGAAGCTGGCAATGTTTAAGCGCGCCAGAAGCGGCATTGGATATCTTTCGCAGGAGCCATCCATATTTAGAAAACTTAGCGTTGAAGAGAATATAATGGCAATACTGGAGACGCTGGATCTTCCGAGGACAGTTCGAAAAAAAAGACTCAAAGATCTTCTTGAGGAATTACATATTACTAACCTTGCAAAGAAAAAGGCGTATATGCTTTCAGGCGGTGAGAGACGCAGGCTCGAGATAACAAGGGCCTTGGTTACAAATCCATTGTTTATATTGCTGGATGAGCCGTTTAGCGGCATAGATCCGATCGCAGTGGCTGACGCGCAGGAGATCATCTCCGAACTAAGGGCAAAAGGGCTTGGCATTTTGCTGACAGATCACAATGTGCGAGAAACACTTGAAATAACAGACCGTTCGTATATAATGGCAGATGGACGTATTCTCATATCAGGGAATGCGGAAAAGTTAATCAACGACCCTAAAGCACGAGAAATATATTTGGGCGAAAAATTCAGGATGTGACATGAAATCTAATATTAAAAAACTCAAGAATTGCAAAAAGATAGTCGAGGTGAAACTCTCGGTTGAGAAGGTAAAAGACGAGCTCGAAAAAGTCTATAAGGGTATAGGTAAGGTCGCCAGTGTTCCTGGGTATAGAGTAGGAAAGGCGCCGCGGGATTTATTGGAACAGCATTATGCCAAGACCGCAAAAGAAGAGGCCCTGAAGAATCTTATCCCAGAGACCTATAGAAAGATTTTAGAAGAGCATAAGCTGGATCCCATAGGTTATCCTGAGGTAAGTGACGTAAAGATGGATTTAAAAGAAGGACTTTCTTATACAGCAAGTATTGAGACAAGGCCTGATTTTTCCTTGAGAAGCTATAAGGGCCTGAGATTGAAAAAGAAAAGCGTAGAGGTAAAAGAAGAAGACGTGCAGAAAAATCTAGAATCCTTGAGAGAGGCAAATGCTCAACAAGTGCCTAAGAAGGATGGCGAGGAAAAAGAAAAGGTAGTTCCGAAGCTGGATGATGAGTTTGCAAAGGATATGGGCTGCGAGAATCTGGAAAAATTAAAAGATGCCGTGCGGCAGTCTCTGAAGCAGAGGCTGGAACAGGATAGCGCGGCTGATCTAGAGGTGCAGATCATAAATCAGCTTGTTGAGGCTGTGAATTTCGAGGTGCCTGAGTCGCTGGTAAATGGCGAGAAGGAGAGACTCGTAAAAGATGCAAATTCCAGGATCGCGTACATGCAGGCTATTCAAAATAAACAAAATCCTGATAAGAAATTTACTTTGTCTGACAAGGATAAAAAGGAATTAGAGGAGAATGCAGGCAAACAGGCGCTGCGACAGGTAAAGGCATTTTTTATATTGGATAAGATCGCGCAGGCAGAGAAGATACAGCTGAAGCAGGAAGACATAGATAAGCGGATCGAGGAAATGGCTGTTCAGTACAAGAAATCAAAGGAAGAGGTTCGGAGTCATTTAGAAAAGAATCACATGCTGGACGAGATGGCAGTGAATATGCGTAACGCGAAGGTTATGGAGTCCTTGCTCAAGGAAGCGAAGGTATCTTAGAAAGAGACAAGAGACAAGGGGGTTTAGATGCTCCTTGTCCCATGTTCCTTGTCACTTGTCACTAAAAGTAAAAGGAGGTAGATATGTCAACATTAGTACCTATGGTAGTCGAGCAGTCGAGTCGAGGCGAGAGGGCGTATGATATCTATTCAAGGCTTTTAAAGGACAGGGTTATTTTTATAGGCGATGCGATAAATGATGTGATCGCGAATCTAGTGATAGCACAGTTACTTTTTCTCCAGCAGGAGGATGCTGACAGGGATATCAGCGTCTACATCAATAGCCCGGGCGGCGTCGTAACTGCAGGACTAGCTATCTATGACACGATGCAGTTCGTAAAGCCAGACATCTCCACGTATTGCATGGGCCAGGCAACCAGCATGGGCGCAGTGCTTCTCGCAGCAGGCACAAAAGATAAGCGCATAGCCTTGCCTAATTCTCGTGTGATGATACATCAGCCATGGGGCGGCGTGCAAGGCCAGGCATCAGACATAAACATACAGGCAAAGCAGATCCTTAATATGCGCGACAGGATCAACGATATACTCGCAAAGCACACAGGCCAGAAATTGGACAAGATCAAGAAAGATACAGATAGGGATTATTTCATGACTGCTGAAGAGGCACAGGAATACGGCATAGTCGACGAAGTAATCACCAGCGACAAGAAGCGCAAGAAAAAATAAATGGAGGTTACGTAAAGTTACGTAATGTTTCGTAAAGTTTCGTAAAGTTGCAAAAAGCCAATGTAACTTTACGCAACCTAGCGAAACTTAACGCAACCTCACGAAACCTTTAATTATGCATAAGGAGCAATAAACCATGAAGAACTACCTACTCACACCAGGGCCGACACCAGTGCCAGATGAGGTGCTTAGCGCAATGGCAAAACCTATAATACATCATCGCACTCCTCAGTTTCAGGCTATATTAAAGGAGACAGAGGAAGGCCTGCAGTATGTGTATGAGACAAAAGGCAAGGTGCTTATGTTTGCCTCGAGCGGCACAGGCGCAATGGAAGGCGCAGTAGCGAGTCTGCTTTCGCCAGGAGACAAGGCAATAGTTGTCAGAGGCGGAAAGTTCGGAGAGAGATGGGGCGAGCTGTGCGCTGCGTATGGCATAGAGTTTATTCCAATAGATGTTGAGTGGGGAAAAGCAGTTGATCCTCAGAAAATAAAAAAGATACTGGATAACGAATCACGGGCCAACGGGCCAACGGGCCACGGGTCACGAATAAAGGCTGTCTATGTTACGTTTTGCGAAACATCCACTGGTGTGGCAACTGACATAAAGGTAATTGCTGAGATTACCAAAAACAGTCAGGCTGTTTTAGTCGTGGATGCAATAAGCGCGCTTGGCGCAGTGGAGCTGAAGACTGACGAGTGGGGTATTGATGTTGTGATATCTGGCTCGCAAAAGGGTTTAATGATTCCGCCAGGACTGGCGTTTGTGAGTCTGAGCGAGAAGGCATTGGCCTTAGTTGAAAAATCAACACTTCCGAAATATTATTTTAATTTCAAGGCATACAAGAAGTCTATAGACAAAAACGATACACCATATACGCCTGCAGTGAACCTTATTATTGGTTTAAACGAGGCATTGAAGCTTATTAAAAAGGACGGACTTGCGAATGTAGTGGCTCGTCACAAAAAGCATGCTCAGGCTGTGCGAACTGCAATGGGAGCGCTGGGCCTCGAGCTTTTTGCGCCGGACGCGTATTCAGATGCAGTTACTTCGGTCAAGGCCCCAGAGGGCGTTGACAGCGCGAAACTCGTAAAGACAATGCGCGACAAATACGGCGTAGGTATTGCAGGAGGCCAGGCGCAGCTAAAAGGCAAGATCTTCCGCATTGCCACAATGGGCTATATCACTGCAGCTGATCTAAAGGTGTGCATCCAGACGTTGGAGACAGTACTTGCGGAAATGGGATATAAGTTTGAAAAAGGTGTTGGAGTAAAGGCACTTGAGAAAGGCCTGGCGAAGTAAAAGTTATCCACGCCTGTAGGCCAGGTTTAAACCTGGCCTACTTGAACAAGCAATCTAAGAGGAGAAATATATGTACAAGATTCTAATTAGCGATTCACTGGCGCAGGAAGGGATTGATATACTTAAGAAGGTGAAGGAGTTTAAGGTAGATGTGAAACTGAAACTCCCGCCAGACGAACTTAAAAAAATAATAAAGGACTATGACGCGCTTTTGGTGCGCAGCGGCACAAAGGCTACAAAAGATGTGATCGAAGCTGCCACTAAATTAAAGGTAATAGGGCGCGCAGGCGTTGGCCTCGACAATGTGGACCTCGCGGCTGCTTCAAAGCGCGGCATTATAGTCATGAATACGCCTGGCGGCAACACCATCTCTACTGCAGAGCACGCAATGTCTCTGATCCTTGCGCTTTCTCGCAATATACCTCAGGCAGACGCGTCTACAAAAAAGGGCCAATGGGAGCGGAAAAAGTTCATGGGTGTTGAGCTCTACGGAAAGGTCCTGGGGATTATTGGACTCGGCAGGATCGGCGCTGAGGTTGCCAAACGCGCGGCCTCATTCGGCATGAAGGTAATTGCGTATGACCCGTTCCTGTCATTGGATAAGGCCAAAGAGGCAGGCGTTGAATCAGTTGAAGTAAAAGATGTATTTAAAAGATCTGACTATATTACTGTGCATACGCCTTTGACAGACGAGACAAAACATATTATTGGCAAAAAGGCAATTGCCCAGATGAAGCAAGACGTGCGTATTATAAATTGCGCGAGGGGCGGCATAGTCGATGAGGTCGCGCTACTCGAAGGCATAAACAGCGGAAAGGTCGCTGGCGCAGCGCTTGACGTCTATGAAAAAGAACCGCCAAAAGAGAGCCCGCTTATTGGATGCGACAAGATGATCCTGACTCCGCACCTCGGAGCCTCCACTGAAGAGGCTCAGGTCAATGTGGCAATAGATATTGCCAATAGCGCCAGGGACGCGCTCCTTGGACGCGGAATAAAAAATGCGGTGAATGTGCCGTGCGTGGATCTCGAGCTTTACAAGATACTTCAGCCATATGTCGAACTTAGCGAAAAACTGGGATTATTCGTGGCACAGATAGCAGAAGGAAGGATTTCCCAGATCGATATAAAATATTCAGGTGATGTCGCGGGGCATAGCGTGTCTCCTCTAACAGTGGCGATCGTAAAAGGCGTGCTTACGCCCATACTGCAGGAGACAGTCAATTATGTAAATTCGCTTATTGTGGCGCGGGAACGCGGCATAAAAATAAAAGAATCAAAATCCATGGAGCTCGAGGAATACACGAGCCTTATCACGGTAGAGGTGACTACTGATAAAGGCAAGACATCTGTTTTAGGAACGATGTTTACAAAAAAGGATGCAAGGATCGTAAAGATCGACGAATTTCATGTAGATGCTATTCCTCAAGGGTACATGGTAGTTGCGCACAATGTAGATGTGCCAGGCATCATAGGTCAGATTGGTACTATCTTTGGAAAAAATAATATAAATATTGCGACAATGACGTTTGGCCGCGCAAAGCCAGGCGGCAGGACCCTGTCAGTATTGAATGTGGATAGCCCTGTATCTCAGAGCGTGCTCGAGGAGATAATAAAGGTAAAGAACATATTAGATGCAAAGCTGGTAAAACTATAGAGGTGTTTTATGAAAAAAAATAAGATCTACATTATTGATGTAACAAACAGGGACGGTGTGCAGACCTCTAGGCTGGGCCTGGCAAAGCTAGAGAAGACCATGATAAACATGCTGCTGAATGACATGGGTGTATTTGGCAGTGAGTTTGGTTTTCCTGTAACGCGCCACGAGACCAATTATCTAAATGCAAATCTCGAGCTTGCGCGCAAAGGCGTTTTAAAGCCTATTCTCCTGAATGGCTGGGTCAGGGCCATAAAGCAAGATGTACAGAAGGCGCTCGAGCTGACAGATATTGAAAATCTAAATCTTTCTATATCCACGTCTGAGCAGATGACGCGCGGGAAATTCCAGGGAAAAAAGACCAGGGATGATGTATTGAAGATGATGACAGGTGCTCTGGACTATGCGCGAAAGAAAAAGAAATTGAAAATAATTGGCGTAAACGCGGAAGATGCGTCCAGGACTGACCTGCCGTTTCTTATAAAATTCGCAAAGCTGGCCAGAGACCATGGCGCAGACAGGATCAGGTATTGCGATACGCTCGGCTACGACGACCCATTCACTATTTACAAAAGGGTAAGGGTGCTTGCAAGCGAGGTAAGACTTCCCATAGAGCTGCACTGTCACAATGATCTTGGTATGGTAACGGCATGCTCGATCGCAGGCGCAAAGGCAGCAGTCGATGCCGGGTGCGACGCGTATATAAATACGACTGTCAATGGCATGGGTGAGAGGGCTGGCAATGCGGACCTGGTGTCTGTGATACTCGCCCTTAAATACTCAAGCGGGTTCAAGGGAAAATATCCTCTTGACGAAAAGATCAAGCTGGGCCATGCGTGGAAGATCGCGAAGTACGCATCGTTTGCTTTTAATGTGCCTATACCTATAAATCAGCCAGGAGTTGGCGCAAATGCGTTTGCGCATGAATCAGGTATTCACGCGGACGGCGCCTTAAAAGACAGACGCAATTACGAACTCTATGATTTTGAGGAGCTCGGCAGGGGCGAGGCAGAAGTTGTTGAGACAGGCAGACAGATTACCGCGGGCGAATATAGCGGCATCAAGGGTTTTAGAAATGTCTACGAGAAGCTTGAAGTAAAGTTTAAGAATGACAAAGAGGCCACAAATATCCTTGAGCTCGTGCGATACGCTAATGTGCACACGCAGCAGCCTCTCACAAGCTACGAGCTTAAGTTCATAGCCAAGTATCCAGACATAGCAAAGCAGATATTTAAAGTAGATCCATAAACCCAAAGAGGAATTCTTATGCCGTGTACGATCGTAGTGGGCGCTCAGTGGGGAGATGAAGGTAAAGGTAAGATAATCGATATCCTTGCCGCTGATGCCGATGTTATAGTGCGTTATCAGGGCGGCAATAACGCGGGCCACACTGTAGTCGTGGGCGAGGACGAATTTATATTGCACCTTATTCCATCAGGGATCTTACATAAAGGAAAGACCTGTATTATTGGAAATGGTGTTGTTCTTGATCCAGAAGCGCTTTTAAAAGAGATCGAGATGCTCAGGCTAAAGGGCATTACAGTAGATGGTAATCTTCTCATAAGCGAGACTGCTCATGTAATATTTCCCTATCATAAGGTGATCGATAAGCGCCGTGGCGCAAGTATAGGCACCACAGGAAGGGGCATAGGCCCGTGTTACGTTGACAAGATGGCGCGTTGCGGCATACGCATGGCAGATCTGGTAAACAAGGATTCTTTAAAGAAGAAATTAAAGGCAAATCTGGAAGGCTCTTCAGAATTTAATTTTGAGAAAATCTATAATCAATATCTGGATTATGGCAAAGAGATAAAGAAGTTCTTGACGAACGTGCCGGTTGTTTTACACGAGGCAATCGCCAAGAAAAAGCGGATTTTGTTTGAAGGCGCGCAGGGTACACTTCTTGACATTGACCACGGCACATACCCGTATGTCACTTCTTCCAATTCCACTGCTGGCGGCGCATTGACAGGTACGGGTGTTGGCCCTACCAGGATAGACAAGGTCATAGGCGTTGTAAAGGCATATACGACCAGAGTCGGCGAGGGCCCGTTTCCAACGCAGTTCAAGGAAGACCTCCTGGAAAAGATCAGGAGCAAGGGTAAGGAGTTTGGCGCTACTACTGGCAGGCCGCGTAGGTGCGGCTGGTTTGACGCAGTGATTGTGCGTCACGCTGTGATCGTCAATGGCCTCAGTGAGATAACAGTGACAAAACTCGATGTGCTTGACGAGATGGAAAAGATAAAGATCTGCACAGCCTATAAATATAAAGGAAAGATATATAAAGATTTTCCTGCAGACATAGACGTATTGACAAATTGTGAACTTATTTACGAAGAACATGATGGCTGGATGCAGGACATTACTTCTGTAAAAAAATACAAGGACTTACCAAAGAACGCAAAGGCCTATCTGGAACGCCTGTCAGAACTTCTGCAGGTTAAAATAGGTATAGTTTCAGTAGGCTCAAAGCGTAGTCAGGCATTCAGAATCGATTAGTCTGTTCAAAAAAGCCGAGGCTGGACCTCGGCTTTTTTGAAAATAGGAGGGGATAAATGTTATTTCTTGTACCTATCGGGTCTTTAATCGCGATAATTTTTGCAATTTTTCTTATATGTAAGATAATGCGGCAGGATGAGGGCACGCCCGAGATGAAGCAGATCGCTGGCTGGGTAAGAGAGGGCGCTTACGCGTATATAAAGAGACAATATTTAGTAGTTGGTCTATTTTTCGCAGTCGTATTCTGCGTCTTATTTTTTCTGTATCTCAGGGGATACCTTATAATATTCGTGCCATTCGCGTTTTTGACAGGTGGGTTTTTCTCAGGGCTTTGCGGGTTTATCGGCATGGCTGTGGCCACACGCGCGTCAAGCCGCACGACTAACGCAGCGCGTACCAGCTTAAACGGCGCGCTTAGCATCGCGTTCTCGAGCGGCGCAGTCATGGGTCTCATGGTCGTGGGACTCGGACTCCTGGACCTGAGTATATGGTATTATTTTCTTGACTGGTACTATCGCGGGCTCGAAGAAGCAGTCAGGATCCAGCATATTACCAGCACGATGCTGAACTTCGGCATGGGCGCAAGCTTCATGGCGCTATTCGCGCGAGTTGGCGGCGGCATCTTTACTAAGGCCGCAGACGTGGGCGCGGACCTTGTGGGCAAGATCGAGGCTGGCATACCTGAAGACGACCCGCGCAACCCCGCTGTGATCGCGGACAATGTCGGCGACAATGTCGGTGATGTCGCAGGCATGGGCGCGGATCTTTACGAGTCTTACGTTGGCTCCATAGTCGCGACTATGGCATTGGGCGCTGCTGCGTTCGTGAGTTACGGACAGAGCCTTAAAGGTATCACTGTGCCTCTTGTCATGGCAGCTGTGGGAGTTATCGCGAGTGTCATAGGCACGCTTTTTGTGCGCTCAGGTGAGAAGGCAGATCAGAACGAGCTTCTCATGGCCTTGCGGAAAGGAGTGTTTACGAGTGCCGCTTTAGTCGCAGTCAGTTCATATTTTGTTATAAAATTTATACTCGGCATAGAATTTATAGGTGTGTACTGGGCAGTTCTTTCAGGCCTCCTGGCCGGCATCATAATGGGCCTCTCAACAGAATTTTTCACTTCAGATAAATATTCACCTACTCGCACAGTGGCCAAATCCTCAGCTACAGGCCCAGCCACAGTAATCATAAGCGGACTCTCAGTCGGCATGATCTCTACAGTAATCCCTGTGGTAGTGGTGGCGATCGCAATACTGGCAAGTTTTTATCTTTCAGGCGGCGCAAAGGATTTTAATCTCGGGCTCTATGGCGTGGGCATATCTGCTGTGGGCATGCTCTCTACGCTGGGCATTACGCTTGCTACAGATGCATACGGACCTGTAGCAGACAATGCAGGCGGCAATGCAGAGATGTCTCACCAGCCTCCAGAGGTGCGGCAGCGTACAGATGCCTTAGACACCTTGGGCAATACAACTGCAGCCACAGGCAAGGGTTTTGCGATCGGTTCTGCAGCGCTTTCAGCCTTGGCATTGATAGCTGCATATAGAGCGCACCTTCATATACTCGGTAAGTCTGTAAACACAGATCTTATGAACCCGCGGCTTTTAGCAGGACTTTTTATAGGAGGCATGCTTCCATTTGCATTTTGCTCGCTTACAATGAGCGCGGTTGGCAGGGCTGCATCAGGTGTTGTAATGGAGGTAAGGAGGCAATTTAGAGAGATAAAGGGACTTATGGAAGGAAAAGAAAAACCAGATTATGCAAAGTGCGTTAGTATTGTCACTGCCAGCGCCCAGAAGGAAATGATACTTCCTTCACTTTTGGCAATACTTGCGCCTATCGTGGTCGGACTTCTAATGGGGATCGAGGCAGGTATAGGCCTTTTAGTGGGAGCGCTGATCACAGGCTTTGTACTCGCGATCATGATGGCAAATTCAGGCGGCGCATGGGACAATGCGAAAAAATATATTGAAAGAGGCCATGAAGGCGGAAAGGGCTCTATTGGTCACAAAGCCGCAGTGGTTGGCGACACAGTGGGTGATCCATTCAAAGACACCTCAGGACCGTCTTTAAACATCCTGATAAAATTGATGTCCATGGTCTCGATCGTATTTGCATCATTTATAATATCGAATACACTGTTCAAATAAGTTTAGGTTCTTCTTCTGTCTCTGTAGGCCAGGTTTAAACCTGGCCTACAGAGACAGTTAAGCGAAAAGGCTTGACTTTACATAGGTACAGTATTATTATTAAAGAAAAATATAGGGGGTATAATATGTTCAATAGAAAAGGGTTATGTTGTTTGGTTTTGTGTCTGATTTCGCTTTCTCTTGTGTTTTCCGGATGCTCAGTGACTATCCAGAAGGGCCGTCGCAGCGATATGGAAAAGATAGAGTCGCTTGAGTACGAGATCGAGGCATTGAATGCCAGACTCGCGCAGCTCCAGCAGGCAAAGGATGGCGAGATCTCAGAGCTTGGCAATGCCAAGAAACTCCTGGAAAAACAATTGAAAAGAGAGATAGGCGATAAAGAGGTGCGCCTGGAAATGGCTGAGAAGGGCCTTGCCATTATATTTTTATCAGAGGTGCTTTTTGATTCTGGAAAGACAGACATAAAAGAAGCAGCTAATCCTTCACTGAACAAGGTCGCCAAGGTGCTCAAGGAAAATCTGCCAGGCCGGGAAATAGGCATAAGCGGACACACAGATAATGAGCCAATAAAATATTCTGGATGGAAATCAAACTGGGAGCTTTCCACTGCAAGGGCAACAAGTGTCCTGCATTATCTGGTAGACGAAAGAGGTGTTGCACCTGAAAAAGTCTCTGCTACGGGTCATGGCAAATATAAACCAACCGAGTCAAATGATACACCTGAGGGCCAGAGGCAGAACAGACGCGTTGAGATAACAATACTTCCAAAGAACATGGAGAAGATCCAGGCAGACATGGATAAGATCGCAGAGAGAAAAAGAAAGATCCAAAGACGTCTTAGAAAGTATAAGAAATAAAACTGGGGGTGGGCATGGATAAGAATAAACTTTATTTGATCGCAGCGCCAGCAGTGGTGAGCCTTATTTGCATTGTCCTTGCGGTAAATGCAACGAGTTTGGGATCACAGCTAAATACTGAGAGGGCTAAGGCAGCAGGGCTTAATACGCAGGTGATCAGTTTAGGGACGCAGTTGGCTAGTCAAGCTGGTCAGGCAGGGATGATCAATGATCTGCAGGGTTCTTTAGACGCTGCCAGGAGAGACGCGGATGCTGCGAGGGGAGAGCTGGACGCTGCAAGGAGAGAAGTAGAGGGTTTAAGGGCAGCTAATTCTAACCTTGAGGTAAGGCTTAGCGCGCAAGCAGTAGCACCTGTTCTTGCAGCAGAATAGCGGCATAGAATAATCTTTATGAATCGTGAAGGGGGACAGCGACCATTTTTCTTAGAGAAAAATGGTCGCTGTCCCCCTCCCTTTAAATGACGACACAAATACCACAGCATATCGCTATAATAATGGATGGGAATGGCCGTTGGGCCAAGAAAAGAGGCCTTCCTAAGATATTTGGCCACACCCAAGGCGTGGAATCTGTAAAAAACATAACCAAGGCCTGCGTAAAGTTCAAAGTCAAATACCTCACGCTCTACGCGTTTTCTATGGAAAACTGGCAGCGGCCAAAGAATGAAGTCATGAAACTCTTTGGTCTATTGGAAAATTTTTTAAAGAGAGAGATGGCCCTCTTTCATGATAACAATGCGAGGCTACGCATAATAGGAGACCGCTCCAGGATCGAGCCAGCGATAAGGAAAATAATAGAGACTGCTGAGAAAGATACAGCTGGTTACACAGGACTTGTTTTAAATATTGCGCTGAGTTATAGTTCAAGGCAGGAGATAGTCAGCGCTGTAAAGGCCATATCAGAAGATGTAAAAAGGGGCGAACTGGATCCATCCAAGATAGATGAAGCCCTTTTTTCCACATACCTTTATACCAGGGACTGTCCTGACCCGGATCTTTTGATACGCACGAGTGGCGAGATGCGGGTGTCAAATTTTATGTTGTGGCAGATATCTTACAGTGAGATTTATGTTACTGAAAAACTCTGGCCAGATTTTGGCGAGAAAGATCTGAAGAAGGCAATAGAAGAATATAGTAAAAGAGAAAGAAGGTTCGGTAAATAATGCTCAAAAAACGCACGATCACTTCAATGGTTCCAATTTCCATAGCCATCATCACCATATTTTTCTTGCCCTTACTGGCCTTTAGCATAGTTGCGTCAATATTCATTGGACTTGGCCTTTACGAATTTTTCAGACTAGATCCCAGAAATATCTTTCCTAAAAGTTTTATGTACCTTGGCATGTTCTCGGGAATCGCACTTCCTTATATCACGCATTTTTTTAGACCTGCAGGGGGACTGTGGGAGGCGTTGTTTTTTATCGTAGTGCTCATCTCACTTTTTATCATACAGTTTACAAGAAAAGAAAACCAGAATGCAGTGACATTGATCGCGCTGACGCTATTCGGCATATTTTATGTAGGATGGTTTTTTACATTCCTTGTAAAGATACGATTCTTAGAAGACGGCTATAAGCTGGTAGCGTATTTATTGCTCGTAACAAAGGCAGGAGATATCGGCGCGTACCTGGTAGGTTCAAAGTTCGGGAAACATGCCCTTATCCCTAGGATAAGTCCAAAAAAGTCAGTAGAGGGCGCAGTGGGCGGATTTTTATTCAGCATACTGTTTGCCGTAATTAGCAGGGATTATCTGGTTAGCTGGATGTCGTTAGGAGCTATATTGACAAGCGGTATATTAATAGGTATATTTGCCCAGCTCGGAGACTTGGCCGAGAGTCTCATGAAGCGGGATTACCAGGTAAAAGACTCAAGTCCTTTTTTTCCAGGTTTAGGAGGCATGCTCGATGTAATCGACAGCATCCTTTTTACCGCGCCCATATTTTATATTTATTTAAACATCATTATGTAACTCTTGCACACCGCGTATCTCCGTAGGCCAGGTTTAAACCTGGCCTACGGAGATACGCGGCGGAAGAGGTTTGAATGCAAAAAATAGCAGTCTTAGGTTCAACAGGTTCAATAGGCACAAGTACGCTGGATGTGATTTCCAGGTTTCCGGATAGGTTTCGCGTGGCCTGCCTTTCAACGAATTCCAATGCGAGCTTACTGGCTAAGCAGGCAAAGAGATTTAAGCCAAAGGCCACATGCGTAGTTAATGAAAAAGGCATTAAAGGGCTATGTAAGATGCTGGAAGATGTAAAAGTGGATACAGTTGTCGTTGCCATAGTCGGCTCGTCAGCGCTTTTGCCAATATTAACCGCGCTGGATAAAGTAAAAAGGATAGCGCTTGCCAATAAAGAGGCACTTGTCATGGCAGGCAGCATCATCATGAAGAAGGCGAAAAAGAAAAATGTAGAGATAATGCCTGTAGACAGCGAGCACAGCGCGATCTTTCAATGTATCGCCTCTAATGATACGCGCCAGATAAAAAATATATGCCTTACAGGTTCAGGCGGGCCGCTGCTTAATACTTCAAAGAAAAAATTTAAAGGCATTACGCCTCGCCAGGCAGTAAACCACCCAAAATGGAAGATGGGGAAAAAGATCTCTGTGGATTCAGCGACTATGATGAATAAAGGGCTTGAGGTGATTGAGGCGCATCATCTTTTTAGCCTGGATGTCAATAGAATCAAGGTATTGATCCACCCTGAGACAGTCGTGCATTCAATGGTAGAATTTATCGACGGGTCTATACTGGCGCAAATGGGGAGGTGCGATATGCGGATCCCGATCCAATACGCACTTACATATCCTTCCAGGGCTAGTTCGTCTGTAAAAGAGATCTCATTTTCTAAACTTGGCGCGCTACATTTTCAGCAGCCTGATTTCAAGAGATTTCCGTGTCTTGAGATCGCGTATGAGGCTGGTGAGCGCGGCAACACATACCCGTGTGTTTTAAATGCAGCGAATGAAGTAGCGGTAGGAGAGTTTCTTAAAGGTAGGATAAGGTTTACTGATATACCGAGGCTGATAGAAAAAGTTTTAAATGCGCACAAGGCCGTAAAGAATCCAGGATTAAAAGATATATTAGAAGTGGATACATGGGCGCGCGCTAAAGCAAAGGAGGTCCAGCGATTAGTTTTATAATTCTTCTTGGTATTTTGGTTGTCGTGCATGAATTCGGGCATTTTATTGTCGCTAAAAAGACTGGCGTGCGCGTGGAAAAATTTTCCATTGGATTTGGACCAGAGATATTCGGATTTACAAAAGGCGGAACCAGGTACGCGGTCTCTTTAATACCTCTGGGCGGCTATGTAAAGCTCGCAGGAGAGACAGAGGCTGAGGCCAGAAAAGGCGAGAAATGGGAGTATATGTCCCGCTCAGTCGGAGAGCGCGCGAGGATAATCTTTGCAGGGCCACTTTTGAATTACGTGCTGGCATTTTTTATTTTTTCATTTGTCTTTATTGCTGGTTCACCTACGTTGACTGCTACCATAGGAGGCGTGGTGCCGGATTATCCTGCTGAAGCAGCAGGCATAAAAGAAGGGGATAAGATCCTAGAGATAAATGGCGAGAGCATTAGTTACTGGGATGATGTAACGCGCATTATCCATACAAATAGAGAATCTCGGATCGAACTTGTTATTGAAAGAGACAATAGATTAATAGATCTGACAGTTGAGCCAAAGTCTGAAGACCTTAAGACCATATTTGGTTCAAAGAAAAGAGTGGGTTTGATAGGTATTCGCCCGGCAGATGAAATAGTATATGTGAAGTATGGATTTATAGAATCATTTTACATGGGTGCTAAGAAATTATCTACACTTACCTATATTACATATCGGGCATTGTGGGCTATTGTTACAGGAGCAGTTGCTTTTAAGGACTCAGTAACAGGACCAGTAGGGATTTTTTACATGACAGGACAGGCAGCGAAATTAGGAGTCGTTTATTTTTTACAGCTGATGGGAGTAATAAGCGCGTCTTTAGCCATATTTAATCTTTTGCCAGTGCCGGTCCTGGACGGCGGGCATCTTTTATTCCTTGCAATAGAAAAGGTGCGCAGAAAACCACTTTCATGTAAGCTGCAGGAAAATATAGCGCAGGTAGGCCTCGTATTATTATTGTGCCTAATGGCATTTGTCTTCTACAGCGACTTCATGCGCTTTGGCATATTCGAAAAGGTCTTAGGATTTTTTGGTAAATAAAATGACTAGTCCCTGTAGGCCAGGTTTAAACCTGGCCTACAGGGAGGGAAGAGGAGCCTTGACAGGTCTAAATTTATATGACTAAACAGATTAAGGTTGGAAAAGTTAAGATTGGCAAGGGCGCGCCGATTGTGATCCAGTCAATGGCTAAGGCTGACACAAAGGATGTTCGTGCGACTGTTAAGCAGATCAGGCAGCTGGAGAAGGCCGGCTGTGAGATAGTGCGTGTTGCTGTGAAAGATTTTGAGGCAGCAGCAGCTATAAAGCAGATCAAAAAGCGCATAAAGGTCCCGCTGGTCGCAGATATACATTTTGATCATCGCCTGGCACTTTTGGCGATTCAGAATGGCGCAGACAAGATACGATTGAACCCCGGGAACATACATAAAGAGGAACAGATCATAGAGGTGGCAAAGGCGGCAAAGAGGGCGCGAGTAGCGATCAGGGTAGGCGTGAATTCAGGATCAGTTAAGGGCGGAATGGTAAAGTCAGCTTTGGATTACATAAAAATCTTGGAGAAAGCCAAGTTTTACGATATAATAGTGTCATTAAAGGCGTCAGATGTAGTAATGACTATTAAGGCATACAGGGAGTTTTCGCGAAAGTCAAAATATCCGCTTCACCTGGGTATTACAGCAGCTGGTCCTGTTTCAACAGGCCTTGTGAAGTCTTCTATAGGTATAGGCGCGCTGCTCTTAGAGGGCATAGGAGATACGATCAGGGTTTCGCTTACTGCAGACCCTTGCGAAGAAGTAATAGCAGCAAAGAATATCTTGCAGGCGCTTGGTTTGAGGCGCTTTGGGCCAGAGATAATTTCGTGCCCGACCTGCGGCAGGTGCCAGGTGGACTTGCAGAGCATAGTTAAGGAAGTCGAAGATTACATTACACATTACACATTACACATTACACAAACGCGTTGGCCCAAGATAGCAATAATGGGTTGTGAAGTGAATGGGCCGGGTGAAGCAAAGGATGCGGATATTGGCATTGCCTGCGGCAAGAAATCAGGTGTAATCTTTAAAAAAGGCAAAGTTATAAAAAGGGTAAAGGAAAAAAATATAGTAAAGGAGCTGTTAAAAAAGATATGAGGTGGAGTAAGTATTTTATACCAACTTTAAAAGAAGTTCCTAGTGAGGCTGAGGCTGTGAGTCATAGGCTTATGATTCGTGCTGGTTTGATTCGTAAGCTTGCTTCAGGCGCGTACACGTATCTTCCGCTTGGCCTTAGGGTGCTGAAAAAGGTTGAGGCTATTATTCGTGAGGAAATGGATGCGAAGGGCGCGCTAGAACTATTTCTACCGTCGTTGCAGCCAGTTGAGCTTTGGCACCAGTCAGGTAGATACAAGGATCTTGGAGAGGACCTGATTAAATTTAAGGACAGGCACAATCGCACAATGGTGTTTGGCCCAACACATGAAGAGGTTATTACAGATCTTGTACGGTCTAATATAAAGTCCTACCGCCAGCTTCCTATAACACTCTACCAGATCCAGACTAAATTTAGAGATGAGGTACGGCCTCGATTCGGCGTGATACGAAGCCGAGAGTTTATTATGAAAGATGCGTATAGCTTTGATAGGGACAATGCCGGGCTTGACGCGAGCTACAAAAAGATGTATGAGGCTTACGAGACGATTTTCAAGCGCTGCGGCTTGCGTGCGCTAGCAGTTGACGCAGACACTGGCGTAATGGGCGGGGATGTATCGCATGAGTTTATGGTGCTTGCGGAGAGCGGAGAGGATTTACTTGCGTATTGCTTAGCTTGCGGGTATGCGGCAAGCATAGATGTAGCAGCAGTTGGTCGAGGCGAAACCTCCGCCATGCTTAAGCATGGCGGAGGTTTCGCCTCCGTCACTTTAAAAGAGGTGGATACTCTTGGAGTTTCAACTATTGAGAAAGTCAGCGCCTTATTAAAGGTTAAGCCTGAGGAGATGGTGAAGACGCTTGTGTATGTGGCGGATGAAGAGCCTGTTGCGATTTTGATTCGCGGTGACCACGAAGCAAATGAGGCAAAGATCAAGAAATTTCTTAAATGCGCAAAGCTAGAAATGGCAGGAGAGGATGTTATTAAAAAAGCCACTGGCGGACCAATAGGCTTTTCAGGGCCAGTTGGCATTAAAATAAGGATCATAGCTGATCACTCTATTAAAGGTATAGCTAATTTTGTTGCAGGCGCAAATAAGAAGGATAAACACCTTATAAATGTAAACCTTGACCGTGATTTCAAGGTAAAAGAATGGGCAGATTTGCGCATGATTACAGAGAAAGACAAGTGCCCCAAGTGCAATAAACCCATAAAACTAGAGCATGCCATTGAAATGGGCCATGTGTTTAAGCTTGGCCTGAAATACTCCAAGGCAATGAAGGCAGAATTTCTGGATGAGGATGGAAAGCTAAAGCCAGCAGTAATGGGCTGCTATGGTATAGGTGTAAATCGCATAATCGCAGCTGCAATAGAGTTAAATAACGACAAAAAAGGCATAATCTGGCCAAAGCCCATTGCACCATTCCAGGTAATCGTAATACCTTTAAATTATGACAAGGAAAATGTCCGCAAAGTCGCAGACCAAGTGTATAGCGACTTACAAAAGAAGGGCATAGAGGTGCTCTTAGACGACAGAAACGAGTCCGCAGGCATCAAATTCAACGACGCTGAACTAATCGGCATACCTTATCAAGTGGTAATAGGAGAAAGGGCCCTTAAGAAAGGAGTAGTAGAAGTAAAAAACAGAAAAACCGCTAAGATTCAAGAGATCAAGCCAAAGGATATCAAGGATATTATCCCCACCTTAACCTGACAAATTTGTCACAATATGCGCTTGACAAGAAAACGTTTTTATGCTAAACTTATACTAGTTGAATAGTTTATAAATATATTATAAAATGCTATATATAACCTATGTATAACACAGATATATAAGGAGAGTTTTAATGTACCGCACTAAAATCAACAAGGTCATTTCAATCGTAACAATCCTAATATTTTTCCTGACAAATTTCGCATCTGCAGCGCCAAGGTCCCATCTCAGGGCTCCGATGTCTTTTAATAAAGAGATGATAGCAGAGCAGAAAGATATAACTGAAGACACCCAATCTAAAACTGAGACCATGCCTGTGAAGATGCTGAAGCCAGTCGAGGTAATAGATGAAAAAACTGGGAAGAAAAGCATAAAGTATGTTGTAAGGCGTGGGCAGGGTAAGGTTGTAGAGGCTGGGAAAACGATATTTAGTAGGCTATTGAAGGATTATAAGATAGAGGTTTCAGATGGTGCAAGTGACAGTGTCAAAAAGGTAGCTGCCATACATACTGAGGCAGGTAGAACGATATTGTCGAAATACGAGAAACAGGGTTTTGTAAAAGAGGTATTGACTGAAGTCAAGAAGGCGCGTGTTTCAAAGAATGTTGAATTTGTAGAAGATAATGACACACTTATGGACATAGCGCCTGCGTCTACAGATATATCAGATACTCAAAAAAAGGTTACTAGATTTGACTTGGATCTAGCAAATAGAGACGTAATTGATATAGAATATGGAGAAGATACGAATCTCACCTCAAAAGATCCTGAGATACTCCTTGGCACATTAGTACTTTCTGCCTTGGGTCAATTTCACGAATGGTGCCATCTCTCAGGCATGGATCAACAGCTTGCCATAATGAAGACATTTGATCTGCATGACGTCATGAGCCAAAAGGAAAAAAATGCCCTGTATAAAGTCCTGGATGCAGGAAGGATAGATGGGAATAATTCCTTTGCCATGGCATTAAAGGCACAGGGCAATTTTGGCCTTGCGCAAGAGATTGAAGAGGAATGGAATGTTGAGTCGCTTTTGGGTATACCAAGCACAGTGCTTCATGATGTAGGTGTAGCTTTGTCTCAGCAAAAGGCAAGAGAGTTTTGGAATACTATAGAGAACTCGGAAGGATATGAGACCCTTAAAGAGGCGCTAAAGTCTGTATTTAAAGATGACGGACGACGACGATATGATAACGATAAAAAAGAAGAACTCCTTGTCAATATAGAAAGGGCGCTTAAGTGGAAGGATCAGTGGGCATTGTGGCTAATGGGCCAGGAGCTAATAGATGTGGCCTATGACCAGCAAAAGGTGGCAGAGTTACTTAGGGACACAGAAGACGGGGATATAGATGAGAAGAGAAGACAGATCGATGCGGCAATAACATCTAGTTTTGACGATGACGCAGAGATCGGGAACATAAAAAGGGTAAGCGACAAGATGCGCGAGGAAGACATCATGCTTGTGTGTGGAAGGGTCAGTCGCTCATTCGGCAATCAGATGCTTCTTTTAAGTAATTCAAAAAAAATAAAGGACCTTTCTCCATTAAGAGATATCACCCTTAAATTAGAAAAGGCAGCCAAAGGCGTTGAAGAGCTTTCTCCAGCTGTAAACAGGTTTAGAAACCTTGCATTCGGAGTCGGAAAGAAAAAGAAGGTGTTTCTCTCGCAGCTTAAAGGTGCTGCCTGGCACATGGGCCGCGATTTAGATGATTGGGTCAGGGAAAGATCAGAAGAGATAAATAATGAAAAAGAAAAAGAAGACCAAAAACACTTTGGCGGAAGGCCTGACTCGTATTTTGAGAATTTGACAAAGAAGCTCTATGCAAAGTCTATAGAGATAAAAAAACTCCTCAATGAATACGAAGATACTATTAAATACGCAGACTCAAAGAATTCAGCCTATCTGATTCTCCAACAAAGATTCTTACCAGGAGAGACCCAGAGAATAGCGCAGTTAAACTATGGCCAGGACGCGTTTCCAGGAAAGATAGAAGTATTAAAGGACTTTTTTAGAAAAGGCAGCGCTCTCAGGTATGCTACAAAAGGAGACGCGACCTTTACCCGGCCTGATGGAAAAAAGGTTACTTACAGCTGGCTCACAAAAGCAAATCACTGGATAGAGTCCATACCTTTATTTATCAAGGAAAGGGTGATCAAAGAAACAGTTATAGGACCGGATGGAAAAGAGATAGAGATAGAGAAGACACAGACAGAGGTTGATCAGGCTGGCATGGAGGCATTTTTTAGATGGGTAGCTGAGGAAGCGGCAAAGAACTGTGATGAGGTAATGGATTCTGAGCACGTGACTCTGGGCCGTGAGTTACTCGTAGATGAACTTGTAAAATCAGATAATAAGGTTGGTGAAAAATTAGAGGTTTTAAGGAAACAATTTGAAAAAGAAAAAAAGAAAGGACTCAAAAGCAAAAGGCCCAGTATTGCGCGTGATCTTTGGAATAGGCTTATAATTGGAGGCAAGGTAAAAACCAGACTAACCAGAAAACAAGTTGAAAAAATATCAGAGGAATATGGCAAGGAAGAGGCATATCGCCAGATAATCATTGAAAACGCATTAGGTGAAAGAGTTGCAGAATTAGGCGCCTTGATAGGAAAGGCATATGAGGATAACATAGAAGACATTTCATTATACAAAGAACAGAAATCTACACCAAGGATCAACGCAGTAAGGGACAAGGTTATTAAGGCAGGCCTTGTTACTGCAGATAGCGAATTAACATCTGATCTAACAGAAAAAGCCGTGGCATTAGAGGAAGAGGCATACAAGAAAAGACGGCCTGTGACTACTGTGCATATCCTTACCACTGAATCAGCAGGCATGACAGGCGGTTTTGTCCAGACATGGTTAGAGAGTGAAATGTCCATGTATAATCTGATCAAAGGCGAAGGATGGGAAAAGGAAGTAGAAGATAAGGTAGATGAATATAAACAGCGTCTTAATGCCCTAAATATGAGCGTGATAAATGACTTTGGTATGTGGTCTGAAGTAGAGGAGGCAAAGGTATTGAATAATCTGAAGAAAGATGACGATGCTGCTGCTATGGGCATAGTTGTTTCAATGAATAGGCCTTTGGCAGAAGAAGTAGCAAAACTTGCAACGCTCATAGAGTTTTATGAGAGAAGGGACAAGAAAGTAGACCTAGACAATAAAGAGGATCCAAAAGAGGTAGATGCTTATATAAAGAAAAACAAAAAAAACCTTGAGGAAACGGCAAGAGGACGTGTCATAGACTACAATGGAAGTGCTATAGAAGATCGTGTAGAAATACTGATGGAAGAAGGCCTAAGCAGGAAAAAAGCAGAACTAAAGGCCATAAAAGAGAATAAGGATTTTAAAGAGGATTTTGATAATTTCATACGTATCGAGGCAAGGGCCGGGCTTTTATTAGAGTTACATGAAGAAAACAAGGACCTTGCGCTTAAAGAAAAGGCACAGGAGTATCTTCGCAATCATACTTCATTAGCCAAGTCTATAGCAAGAAGAGAGGTCATAGCAAAGCACAGGGCATGGGGTTTAACAAGTGATGTAAGATATAACTACACTGCAAGCGGAGCAAAAAAGAGGTATAACTTGATCTATGTGCCCAGCAGAGTTGACCTGGGCGCTGAAGAGATGGAGTCGATCGTAAGGTGGTTTCAGTGGTTAAGCGCAAAGGACGAAGAAGCGGAGATCGCAGGTATAGAGTTTTATAACCAGATAAATGAGGCAGGCGTGGTAGCAAAGCCATGGCTTGAGTGGCAGGAGATACAAAAGACTGCTGAGAATGCCAGCATGGAAGTTGGCAAGGCATTTGCTGCAATGGTTTCCAAGACAGTAAGAGCTGTTGGCGTAGGAGATGCGCAATTTATGCTGTACCAGATGAGGCTTAGGAGGGATAAAGATAGAGGTGCCCCGCCTCCTTCAGCAGGATACGCAGGATATTGCGTTACAAAGGATGGGTTATTTCTTGCGTATGTAGGTGGGCTTCTAAACGAGAGAATACTAACACAGATGGGCATCCCAAAGGAGCTGCATCCTTTGGTTAAAGATATAGCAAAGAAGCTCCTGCGGGAAAGGTCTCAGTTTGCAAGTGAATTTGAATGGGAGACCTGGGCAGCCAAGGAGATATTAAGTGAAGAAAAAATAGATGAATTCATGCGCCCTTATATTGAGGTAAGAAAAAAGAAAGTAGGCCTACGAGAAGAAGATATACTTGTAATGAACTTGACAAAGATAGCTAAGGTATTAGGAGAGTTAGGGAAGCCATGGGAGGAAGTAGCTACTGCTGACCAGATATTTGAGAATATTGGCGCGCGCATGGCGCAGAAGGTAATGATAGAAGATGTTGAAAAGATACAGAGGTACATGGTTACGGATAAAACTTCTTTAATAAGAAGGACTCTAGCTAAACATGGCATGAGAGATGGCGCAATAGTTGTGCTTACGTCAGAATATAAAAAGGTCCAGGATCTAAGGACTTCAGCAGGCTTAAGAAGAAAGGATCAGCTGGCGCACATAGGAGATGCCCTTGTACATCAGCTTCTCCCTGAAGGACAGTTTTTGTATTATCTGGATGAACTTGGTTTTACATCTTTACCAAAACTCGAGACTGAAAAAAAGAAAATTCAAAAGCTATCGGGTGATGAGAAAAAGAGAAAGATGCGCGTATTAGA
The DNA here is from genome assembly GCA_030765235.1 of Candidatus Gorgyraea atricola. NCBI lineage: Bacteria > Pseudomonadati > Candidatus Omnitrophota > Candidatus Gorgyraea > Candidatus Gorgyraea atricola. The sequence goes on from JAVCCW010000002.1 coordinate 24,247, forward strand.
GCGGAGGAAGATGGTAAGTAAGGCCATGTATGATGATTTTAAACTTGTTGATGGAAAAGATGATGAGGTAATCAAGAAATTCGAAGAAGATTTTAAACCAGCTGGCCATATGGCAGATATAAGAGATGTTTCATCCACAAGGGCATCTACTGAAGATGCGTTGCATTATCATGACGATACACGGTTAGAACAGATAGCAGACCAAACTGCAATTAGATTAGCAGAATATGGCCTTACAGAGGATCAGATAAATACAAATGCATACGTATATGGAGGGGAACTTGAAAAATGGGCAGGTATAAAAGATCTGCCAGAAAAGGATAGAAAAAAACTACTCAATAGCGAGATCCATTACAAGATAAAAGGCGAGCCCTATTCAGTCTCTATTAAGGGCGCGATACATGCATTGGTTTTAAAAGAAAGAGGCCTTTATCATAGTTACATGCAGGCGATCCAGGGCTCTGATGTAGTGGACTTTGACATAGATTTTCCAGAACTTCTTGAGATAGGATATGACTATCCAAAGCTTATTAAACTGATGCTTACGGGAAGGCCAAACAGTAAGCTCTATGTATCAGATAGCGGCGTAGGAAGAATAAACAACTCATATACAGATGAGGATATCATGATGTTTTTTGCAGCATGCGATAATATAGCAGGGCCAGGAAAAGGTATATATACATCTATTGATAAGGGCTGGAAGGTTATTGAACATCTGCGTGAAGAAAATATGATGCCTAAGAGGCAGCGCTCAGCAAGGATATTAGAGGCCTTGGGGAAAGTCGCAGACAGTGATGGAGATATAGGAAACATTGAAGAAGCGCAAGAGATTTATTATAGTATCATGGATCAGATAATTAACAGGAATGAGGCAGATCAACAAATGCAGGACGAAATAACATACAAGGACTATGGCCGCTGGAGAGAAAGAGATCAGTTTATAACAGAAGGCCTTTCAAGAGTAAATCAGGGCCTTGGTTTAGATCAGCTTGATTTTGGCACATGGCTTACAATGGGCGGAAGATATCTGGTAGTTGGTAAGTCAGAAGAAGAGATACAGAAGATAAGAGAGAAGTTTAGCAAGGCCATTAATATTATAAGCACACGCTCTTCGGGAACAGCATCGAACGAGAATGTCAAGGTTGTAAATAAACAGCATGAAAATGAGATTGCTAGAGCGCTTGCATTGCCTGAATTTATTCCAGAGGCTCAGAAGTATAAAGAGAAAGAAATGAAGGAAGGCTCTTCAAAGGCATCGGAGGACGCAGCAAGTGAGGCTTTAAAGAAGAGGGCTGCATACCGTCTTAAGGCAATAAGGTTTAGGGCGTTTGGACGCAGAGAAGAAGGATTTGAAGAAGTTTTGAAAGCAGATGAGCATAAAGGAAAGAGCTTTGATCATTATATCGATGAGGCAAGAGGTAGTTTAGGCGCTTTACAGTCATCGATGCAGGAATTGTTTGATGCGAAAGGCCGTCCTGAAGAGCAGGTAGAGATCAGGGACCGTCTGAATAGTCATACAGGTAAATTCCTTGCACATGCAAAATTAGGCCTGGAAAGTATTGTAAATGAGATAATGCCTGAAGGTACAGATAAAGAGAAAGAAGAAAAAGAGAAGTTTTTGAAAAACATAAAAGACCTCTACACAGGCAGGGAGATAAATATTGATATATGGAGGAAGATTGGAGGCACTTATACAGATTCTAAGGGTGACTTTGGTAGACTCGCAGAGGCTGCAAAAGGAGATAAGAAAAAACTTGAAAAAATAGCTGAAGCAGGAATAGAGCTATTTTATGCAACCTTTGCTATTGGCCAGACAATAGAATTCGTGCAGCTGGAAAGGCAAAATGTAGAGCAGGATAAGCTGTGGCATGACTTGGCTGATTTCTTTGGCGAGACCATATATGATCACATGGCACCATACCTACCTTATGTACTTACAAAAGGCGAAGGTTATAAGGATTACACAAGAGACCAGCTGTATGCATTGGCTGTTAAAAAACATAAGTGGCTGGATGATTATTTTCTTAGTATTTATTCCAATATTACTGATGTAGCAGACTGGAGCCAGGAAGAAAAGGATGCATATTTTGGTAATTTTAAAGATGGTAAGGAAATAGTTCCTGTAGGAAATAATGCGCCTACAGAGGCTGGAAGAAAGTGGCGTTCCTATGGCACAAAGAGGCAGCTTGCTTTTAATATGAGTGACGGTTTTCATATACCTTTGGTATTTCCTGAGTTTGATCCAGACATAATAAATGCTGATGAAAGTATTGTTGTAAATATGGGTTTTCCGCCTTCAAGAACACATACCGCAACCTTAATTAGAAAGAGCGCTGCTCTTAACAGGCAAAGATTAGCGCGTGGTAAGCGAGGCGCAATTATAGTAGCAAATAGATATGATGAGCCTCAAGATGTGGGTGGCAAAAAGCCTGTTATCATGAATAAGTCCGGGTTTATCTGTATCTCAAAAGAGCAGGCTGTAGAGGCCCTGGTTAAGAATAAGGGTTACAAAAGAAAAGATGCACGAAAACTCGTTGATAAAATAGAAAGAGAAGATTTTATAAAAAGCATGATGAAGAATACCAGGTGTAAGCGAAGAGATGCAGAGAAAGAGGCAATACGACTACAGAAGAAAGGTGTACGCATATCACAGGGTATAATGATAGCAGGGCGTTTTACAAAGCCTATTAAGGCTGATAATGTCATACCATATCACCAATTAGAATTATTTGAAGAAGGAGAGCTTCAGAAATTAGGCCTGCCTGCTACGGTTCAGACATTGGCAAGCTTTGACGCATCTTATGATAAGGCGCTGTATAAGGATATATTTGAAGGTTCAGGCGTAAGCACTCCTGCTGAGATTCGTTGGCTCGAGAAATATGAAAAAGGTAAGAGTGAAGAGGAGATTATAAAGCTTATTATAGACGGTGTCCCAGGGACTGACTATAAAGGTTTAAAGGAATTTTCAAAGGAGTTTCCAGATATTGTTATAAAAGGTAGTTGGGAGTCTGGCGCTAGAAACCTTGATACCTTTACTATTTTAAAGGGCGGTGATTTAGAGAAGGCAGCTAAGTTTGTCTATGATGTGGTGCATGCAAGGAGTGTACTGCAAAATGTAGTAATACAAGAGGCACTTTTGTGGTCGCCAGAAGTATGGGCTTCAGAAGGTCTTTTACAGATGTTTGTAGATAGGCAAATTATGGAGGGCAATGTATCTGTAAAGCGAGAGTCGTATCCTAAAGACAGGATATATGCGACGTTTAGAGGTATATTTAGCTCACCTGGCCCAGGTCAAGAGTATGAAATGACTCATCCTATACTTCTAATGAATTTACAGGTCGCTACTAATGTAGGAAAAGGCGGCACATTAGAGTGTTTATTGGAAGAGTTTATACAGCCTGAGTATCAGAAAATGATCTTGGATGATCTTAAGAAAAAAGGCATATTGGTAAACAAGGCTATGACTAAATACATGGAAGAGAAATATCCTGAGATAGCTGAGCAGAAAGAGGGCGAGAGCGATGAGGTGTTTGCGCTTAGAAAGAACACGCATTTAAAAGACTTAAGGGGCGTTCCTTACAGCTGGATACCATATCTTATGAATGATTTTGCACTAAAGATAGAATGGGAAACACCAGGTGAGCTCGTAGATGTCGAACCTATTTATAATGAAGCAGGAGTTAGAATAGGTGGTAGGCCCATATTGAGAGATGAAAATGGGAAAAGGTTTGAGGGCAAGATAAAAATAATAGCAACAGAAATGCGTTTATTCGAGCCTAATACAGGCATAGGTCTTGTCCCGAATTTTTCACAAAGGCAAGAGGCCAAGGAATGGAGAGCTGCTCTTAGAGAAGGACGGGATTTTAATATTGATAATGTTGGGATAGATGATATTAGGCTCTTAGAAAATATAGGCGTGGAGCCAGGAGAAGAGACTCGCATAGCTAATCTTGGACCAAGTGCATTTCCGCCATCTTCACCTGGCCCTCGTAAAACTTCTCCTGATAAAAAGCTTGATGTAGAAACAAAAGAGTCAACTATGCTCGAGAGGGCAGCAGAAAAGGCTAGGGCTGCGCTTGGCATGGCCAAGGATCAAAAATTCACCATAGAGCAGATGAGTGTCCTAGCTAAGTATTGGGCTATAGAGCAGGGTCAGGCAATAGTTGATTTAAACCCTGAGAAGTTTAATATTGAAGATGCGATTAGGAATACAAGCTTTATTCGACTTAGTAAGATTGTAAAAGCAGGGCTTGTAAAAGGCCTTGATTTGAAAAATCTCAACACAAACCAGAATTATTATTTCACAAGGATCAAGGATCTTGCAATAGAGCAGGCAATAGGTGGCGAACGCGTTGCGCCAGAGCTCCAAATAGTGCCTGGCAAGGTAAAGGTAAAGGAAGCAAAGAAGATTTTAGGGGATCTGGAGAGTTTCGCAATAGTGCATGAGGGTGGAAGGAATTTCACAAACGAGCTCTATGCTCTAATCCATGATTCACTTGCACAGGGAGTTGTAAGTCAGGGCAAGCAACTGAGAAATGTAATAGGCGTTGATAAGCATTATCTCACAGAAGATGGAAAGGCTCGTAGGATTATCATCTATAGTCACATAACAGGCGAGTTAAAAGAGATAGAGCTTGAGGAGCCAATCAAGATCGACCGCGCCTTAACGCTTTATGCAAGTAAAGAAGCGCATAGGGAAATCTCTGAGGTGCTTGAGAAGAATGATATAGATGAGGTCAATCCTTATAAGTTTGCTGAAAAAGCAGACAGCAAGAGCGATTGTTATCGTATATGGAAACGCCAGGCAGTAATAAGTACTCCTAGCACTATCATTATTTCACAGGACACTGAGAAAAATAGCGTTACAGAGAAACTTAATGATGGTCTGACTAGCATTTTGAGTGAGGCAAAAAAAAGGGGACTTAAAGAGATACCAATTGTTGTTCAGCCTGACACAGGTACTGAGACACAGGGCGCTAAGGCATTTCTAATAGATGTTTCAAGCCCTGATTTAACACAAGCTATAGCGCATATAAGAGAGATCCAAAATACAGATAGTGTGATCGTGCGCGAATATAAAGGTAATATTCGCTATTCTGAAGACGGAGGCGAAACAACATACGTGTGTGTATTTAGATACAATGTATCATCTATTGCACGTGGCCATGATTATGAAGTAAAAAGCGGATATTTACAGTTAGCACCTACTCCTGATGCGCTTATTACATCTATTGCTAAGGGCGGAAGAATCATAGGATTTTCTGAAGAGGCATTCAATAAATTATACATTGATCTTGGAGATGGAAAACCCATTAGGTTGATGGGCATGGATAACGGCCATTTGGTTCTACGTACAGGTGAGACCATGGCAAAACAATCAGCAATGTTTTTAGGGCTTAGATTTGCAGGCATTGATGTGACTTACGATGAAGCATACAGAAGAGAGTCTATAGATAAGTCAAATATGACAGGTGCTGAGCCTTTTATCCTAGACGCAAATCCAAAGCCCGCAGGTCTTACACATACTAAGGCAACTGATCCTCTATACGACGGCCCATTGTTTAATTTTTGGGAAAAATCATCATCGTCTTTCGAGGATTTAAAGAACCTTCAAAAATCTGTCAAAAAGCCCGACGATGCTACGCCGGGGTCGAGTTATACGCTGTTGGATAAAGTGCTTGTGCCGCTGCGTGATATGGGGCTTATTCCGGAACAAGGGATTGGGATAGATGAATTGCTAGAGCAGGCAAATAATAGAAGAGAAAAGAAAGTGGCCAAGAGCACACTTTACAGTGAGATAGCTGGCCTGAGGATTGCCGGAATAATTAAGCATAAGAATGGTAAAATTAGCCTGGCAGAGGCTTTTAAGTTTATCACTTACGATGATATTGAGCTCATGAATGCAGCTGCGAAAAAAGTTAATCCCAAGCTTATCCCTAAAGGTCTGGGTCAGGGCGCATTGGTTAGACGTTTAAGCGCAGAGGATAGGCTAAGACTACGTTCAGCAGTAAGAAAATCAATCCACGAAGAAGTAAAGAGGTACAATATTTTTATAGATAATGCGATGGATTTTGCAGCAGGAGGTCGAGCACTGAATAGTGTTGCAGATTTAGTCAAAGATATCGCGTTAGAAAAAACACTTTCAGATGAATTTTTGACCCATTATTGCATAGATCATTTAATAGAGAGGCTGAAAGGTTTAACTTCGTCTGATCGCGATGCAGCTGAAGAGATTATTGCAAAGGTTTTACCTGAAGTAGCCAAAGAGATTATAGGTCAAGATTTAAGTACTCCCATAAAGAGCCTTTTTGATTTAATCTCGGATAAGGAAATAAAGAAAAACGCGCTTGTTGATTTTATATATAATCTTGAGGATTATACAAACAGTATGCCTATTGACGAGTATGTATTTGACAATACCTCCAGGGCAATGGCATTTATTGCTAAGGCGCTTGATGAATTAAGGGACATGGGTGCTTCTGTTACTATTGGTACAGATAATGCAGATTTTTGTTATGCTGCATTAAAACGGTTCAAGGACTCTACAAAGAAAACGCATCAAGATCAAAGGTCATTGAATTTAATAGCAGATGTCCACGAGTTAAAGAATCAGGTGCTAGATAGCGATGGTTTGGAAAAACTTGCAGCGAGATATGAGAAGATCGTGCCAAGGCTTGCCAGGTTAAAGAGGTATTATGAGTTTAATAAGAAATATGGCGCAATATCAGCTAAACCAGTACATAAGGCCCTTTATGGAAGGCGGATCCGGGTTAAATTTCCAGTAGGGCTTTCTCTTTCTCGCTGCAATCAGGATAATCCTGGAAAACACACTAAGTCTATTAAAAGCATAAGCTATTGGTTAGCTGCCTTTAACATTATGAAAAATAATAAGGCAGAATCAGCTGGCACAGTGGATGTAACAAGGATAGAAGAGAAGGTGCTTAAATTGCATGCAAAGTCTTATGATGGTGCACCTGTAGAGATACCTTTAAAAGGAAAGCTCTCTTATGATGAGTTTTTTGATATGAAAGATAAGCCTTTTAGGATGATTAAAGCTAGTCTTAAGGCATCTGGCATTATAAAGGAAGGTTCTACAAATGTGATAGCTGATATATTAGAGTTTACAAATGGCGGAGGTTTGGAAATATCAGTAGATACTATTATTCCTGGCGGCACTGGCCTGGGCACAAGCGGTGCAGTTGCAACAGCATTATGTACTGCACTTCAGCAATTACAGGTGGGTGAGACGCCTATTACAATAGACAAGGGTTCAAAGATAGGCGAGCTTAGCGAGGTCCTGGAATGCTATTACCTGGATCTATTCAGTGGGCCACAGGATTGGAGACGTCCTATTGGCGGAGAGAGTGCGTTTAAGATATATACTCATAGGGCAGGAGATGGCCGTAGCCTTTATGATGAGCCAGATGTAAAGTATCTAGACGTTGATGTAGATAAATTTAATAAACACTTTATAGGATTTTTCCCTGGTTCTGGTTTTATAAGGGATTCAGGAGATAGATTAGGAGCTGTGTTAAGCCAGTACTTAGTTCGAGATAGATTTGGCTATCAGGCAATGCTTGATGTAAATAAGGTCCAGGATAATTTTGAAGATACGCAGAGGACTGGTAATTTTAAAAATGTTGATCTTATGCTAAAGGCATATCAAACTTCAAGAAATATCATGGATCCTACAACACAGGAGCATCTGAAGAGGCTCCTTGAAAAGTTTGAGAAAGACATTAATAAGCTCGGCGCTCGCTTTGCATTCACAGGCTCACCAGGCGGTTTCATGAAGGTGTGGTGCAGGAATCCAAAAGATAAGCCACTAGTTGTGGAATATTTAAACAATTTGCCTAATAACAATGACCCTGCCTTTATGCATGATGGCAAGAACATCTTCAAAAAGGCCCAGGTCTTTGACCTGGAATTCGTGAATACAGGGTATGAGGTGGAGATCGAGGAAGCAAAGAAGAGTCCATTCGATGGTCCAGGCGCTGCACCTGCAGAGTTTAACGACAAAAAACTTCCAGCTTATACGCCAACTAATTTCAGTGCACTGCAAAAGGAAGCTATGAACCTGATGCAGGAAGGCAGAATCGGCGATGCGTATGAGATGACCGATGATTTTATAGACGCAGGCCTTGGTGACGAGATTGCAAAGGCAGAGGTGCTTCGTACGCAGATAATGGAAGGGGTCATTGTTGTAGCAGCAGCCAGCATAACGAATGTATCTAACTTTAAGAAATTTGTCCATGAAGCAGTAAATGTGCAGAAAAAAGCAGTGGTGGTAATAGCTATGGATGAAGCTAAATACAACTATGTCAAAGGTATCGAAGGTATTAATATAAAGGTGCAAGCTGGGGCATGGACAAATAAATATGCTCTCAAGGAAAACCAAAAGATCAAATTGAACAACAGGCAAAGAGTATTGATGGAAATCTATAATATGAGAGGCGTTGATCTGAGCGTACTTGATAGCAGATTAAACAGAAAGACAACCAGGGCTATTGTATCAGGCGTCTAACCTTTGAAAATCAGGAATTTGTGGTATAATACTACCTTAGCAACCCCGGAGGTTGCCGTACGGCAACCTCCGGGGTTGCTAAAGGAGAAATTTATGAATAAAACTATCTCTATCTTAATTCTTTCGATATTTCTTTTTACCAACACCACCTATGCAGCTGAGCGGTCGAGGCAGCTGTTCAGGAAAAAGAAGGTAGACTATAAGAAGCTCTCTACTCAAAAAGAAGAAAGCCTCCAAAAGCGCAAGGATGTTCTAAAAGGAGATGATAAGGCCCAGGATCGCAAGAAACAGGCCAGGCGAATTCTCCAGCATCATCTAAAGGATTTATCCCAGATAAATATCCCATCTGAACTTGGCAGGGTAACAGAGGTGTATGACGCAGAGAGGGACAAGGGACAAGGGACAAGGGACAAGGCGAAGGGCGTACTTGTTGTACATATCCAGGACCTGCACACAAACGCAGAGGCTCAATATAATGAGGCAAAGATACTCGAGATACTCATAAAAGACTATGGCATGAATCTAGTGTTGTCAGAGGGCGCAGAAGGAGAGGTGGATACCTCCAGCGTCTCAAGCTTTCCAGATGCTGAAGTCAGGGAAAAGACAGCAAGGATTTTTGTAGATTCAGGTGAGTTAACAGCAGAAGAATACCTGTCAATAACAAAATATCCGGACCTACCTATCTGGGGAATCGAAGACAAAGACATCTATTTTAAGAACATCATAGAGTTTAATAAGATCATGAGATTTTCACCAAAGTCCCAGGTCTTTATCTCTCAGGCCAAAAAGGCCTTGGAGAATCTTCGGTCAAAACTTTACACGCCTGAACTTAGAGAGATAGACCAGAAAGAGGTCCAATACGAGAATGAAGAGATAGAGACAAAGGAATATCTGGATTATATCTCCTCTTACATCACACGTTTCAATATCCCTACAGATAAATATAAAAATATCTCTCTTTTAATAGAGGCTACTGAACAGGAAAAGACCATAAACCAGGCAAAGATCGGCCAGGATTCCCAGAACTTGCTCATGAATTTGCAGGCAGCCCTTTCAGGCAGTTCCAACCGCAGGACCATGGATTTATTAATGGCAAAGGCCGAGCTCTTTAGAAGCCAGAAGATATCAGCCTTTTCATTCTATAGCTATCTAAGAAACCTTGCCATAAAGCACTTAGAAGATAAAATGGTGAAATACCCAGATTTGGAAGAGTTCGTGGATTACCTCACTAAGGTAAATTCCCTGGATACGACAAAGCTCTTTGTTGAAATGGAAGACCTGGCATATGAGGTAAAGCAAAACCTCGCGCAGACACAGGAACAAAAGACCCTGGTCCAGGGCTTGAGAAACATAAAATTTCTGGAAAACTTATTTAACCTCAAGATCTCAAATGAGGAATTAGACTATTATCTTAATAATAGAGATTCCCATAAAGTCTCTTTTTTCAAAGACTTTCTAATACCTACTCTTAAAAAATATGGCATGCAGGCAACTATAGATTATAAATCTGAATTAGTAGACATGAGGCTAGAAGAGATAGAAGAGTTCTACCAGACAGTTAAGAAGCGCGATTTTTCAATGGTTGAGAATTCTACCAGAGAGATAGAGCGTCGTAATGCCAAGGTCGCTGCGTTAATAGGCGGTGGCTTTCACACAAAAGGCATAACGCGCCTGCTAAAAGACCAGGGCTACTCTTATGTCGTAGTCTCCCCATACTCTGGCACAGAAATAGACGAGGAAAACTACCATTATCTCTTATCAGGAAAGCGTAAACCTTTGTCGGAACTAATAGATGAGTTTGATCAGGAGTAATGCAAACTTTTCTCTTGACAGGAAGGAGTGTGTTATAGTATAGTAGGACTTGCGAAAGGGAGGTGTTTGAGATTAGAAGTGGGTGTTTCAGGCCCGCTTTTTTTTATGAGCACTTGAGTTACGAAAATCTTTGATTTTCGTAACTCAATGTGCGAATAAACCCCCACACCAATTTCTAAGCATACCAAAAGATGTCTGCTTAAATTGGTGTGGGGGTAAGTTCGGCCGAATAAGTTACGGCAATCTTCGATTGTCGTAACTTATGGCCCTCACTTATGCTAGACAAAATCAAACAAGCGATAGAACCTATATTAAAGGAAGAGGGCTGCGAGCTGGTGGAGATGGTTTACAGGCGCGAGGCTGGGAGAATGGTGCTGCGTTTATTGATAGATAGAAAAGGTGGAATTACGCTGGGAGACTGTACACAGTTAAACCAGAGACTTAGTATGGTCCTGGATGAGGCAAATGTAATTACAGAGCGCTATGTATTAGAGGTGGATTCGCCTGGCATGGACAGGCCATTTAAGATAAAGAGGGATTATGAAAGGGCAAAGGGGAGACTGGTGAGGGTGATGCTGAGTGAGGCAGTGGCAGAGAAAAGAGAACATATAGGGACTTTAGAGGAGATCTTAGAGGATTCTATAAAGGTAGATACAAAGAAAAAAGGTATCATCGAGATACCGTTTGATAAAATTACGAGAGCGAGGCAAGAGGTGGACATATGAACAACGAGTTATTGAATGTATTGGATAGTATTGAGCGCGACAAGGGGATCAAGAAGGAGATCCTTGTGAGGGCCATAGAGAGTGCGCTGGTGAGTGCTGCGCGGAAGAAATTAGGCAAGCACATCATGGATATAAAGGTAGAGTTTAACGGCGAGACAGGTGACTTTAAGGTGTTTGGTCCGGACGGCAATGAGGTCGGCGGTGACTTTGGCAGGATCTCTGCGCAAACCGCGAAGCAGGTGATCATACAGAAGATCCGCGAGGCAGAGCGGGATGTGGTGTTTACAGAGTATCAGGGCAAAGTGAATGACATTGCCTCAGGTAGCGTGCACAGGTTTGACAAGGGCATGATCGTGGTAGATTTGGGGCGCGCAGAAGGTGTGTTGCCTCGCAGAGAAGTGCCTCATGGCGAAGAGTACAGGCAGGGTGACAGGATAAAGGCGCTTATCATGGAGGTAAAGAGGACTGCAAAGGGGCCTGAGATATTGCTTTCAAGGACAAACGCGGGACTCGTGAAAAGGCTTTTTGAGCTGGAGGTGCCTGAGATATATGAGGGGATCGTGGAGATAAAGTTTGTATCTCGAGAAGCAGGTGATCGCACAAAGATAGCTGTATATTCAAAGGATGAGAAGGTGGATCCTGTTGGCGCGTGTGTTGGCATGAGGGGCCAGCGGGTAAAGAGTATCGTGAGGGAACTGGGTGATGAGAAGATAGATATCATACGATGGAGCATAGATGCAGGCCAGTTTATTTGCTCTGCTCTTAGTCCTGCAGAGATATCGAGCGTAAGGCTTAATGATAAAGAGAAAAGGGCTGAGGTGCTTGTGGCAGATGACCAGCTCTCGCTTGCGATCGGGAAAAAAGGCCAGAACGTGAGGCTCGCTGCAAAACTTACTGGATGGAATATTGATATACGCAGTAAGGCTGAGATAGATAAGGTGAATAAGATCGGCATTGACGAGATAGATGGTGTGGGGCCAAAGACAAAGAAGGCGCTTGCAAAGGCAGGGTTTAAGACAGCTGGGAGCATTGCAAAGACAGATCTAAAGTCACTTACTGAGGTAGATGGTGTAGGTAAGAAGACTGCTGAGAAGATCCTTGCATCTGCAAAAAAGATTTTAGAGCAAAAGGTGCATGAAGTGAGGGATAAAAAAGGGAAAGAGAGAAAGGCAGAGAAGGCAAAGGAAGAGAAAAAGGAAGCTGAGGCTAAAGCATGAGCATAAAGGTTCATAAACTTGCAAAAGAGTTAGGGCTTACCAGCAAGGAGCTTATGGCTAAGCTTCGCGCATTGAAAATAGATGCGAAGACTCATATGAGCACTATTGATGATGATGCTGTTGCGCGCGTGAAGAAAGCGCTTGGTGGGAAAAAGGCGGAGAAGAAGGTCAAGAAAGCACCAGTTAAAAAAACGCCAGTCAGAAAACCCAAAAAAAAGGCACCTAAGGCAGCCAAGCCAAAGCCTGTAAAGGTTGAAAAAGTCATTGTCGAGCCTACTCCAGAGCCAGAAGCACCAGAAGTACCAGAGGTGCCAGAATTAAAGATATTAAAGATAGATTTTCCTATTACAGTAAAGGATTTTGCGCTCAAGCTTCAGGTAAAGGTCAATGACTTAATAAAAAATCTCATGGCCAAAAAGATCCTCGCGACTATAAATCAGACGCTCGATGAAGAGACCGCGAATTCGATCGCTGATGAGTTTGGTTATAAGATAGAACGGCTTCCCAGCGAGGAAGAAGTGCTTTTAGAAGAACACGAGAAGGACGACCCTGCCAAGCTTAAGCCCCGCGCGCCTATTGTTACATTCATGGGACATGTCGATCACGGGAAGACTTCACTCCTGGACATGATTCGAAAGACAAAGGTCGTGGATAAAGAGGCAGGCGGGATCACACAGCACATAGGCGCGTATGAAGTGGTGCTGCCAAAAGGCAAGGTGACATTTCTGGATACGCCAGGCCATGCCGCGTTTACTGCTATGCGCGCGAGGGGCGCGAATGTCACGGATGTAGTAGTCCTGGTAGTGGCTGCTGACGATGGTATTATGCCGCAGACTATAGAGGCGATCGACCATGCAAAGGCTGCAGGTGTGCCAATAGTAGTGGCTATAAATAAGATTGATAAACAGAATATAAATTTAGATAAGGTGAATAAACAGCTTGCTGCGCGGGAACTTGCTCCTGAGGGCTGGGGCGGTAAGACCATTACAGTAGGCGTGTCTGCAAAGACAGGTCAGGGCATTGATGAGCTTTTAAATATGCTTCTTTTGGAAGCAGAGATGCTTGAATTAAAGGCAAATCCTGACAGGCCAGCTACTGGCGCGATCGTAGAAGCAGAGCTTTCGAAAGGCAAAGGCCCTATTGCAACAGTGCTTGTCTCAAGAGGCACTTTAAGAACGGGCGATGTTATGATAGTGGGGCTTAATTATGGCAAGATAAAGGCAATGATAGATGATAAGGGCCACAGGGTCGGAGAAGCTGGGCCTGCGAAACCAGTAGAGGTGCTCGGACTCTCAGGCGTGCCTTTGGCAGGAGAAAAGTTTTATGTCATAGCTGATGAGAAAAAGGCAAGGGATGTTGTTGGCGTAAAGCGGCTGGAGGCGGAAAAGAAAAAGCTTGAGGCTGGGTCTCAGAAAATAAGCCTGGAAGATTTTTACAATAAGGTCCAGGAAGGCAAGATAAAAGAGCTTAAGATTATTTTAAAAGCAGATGTACAGGGTTCGCTCGAAGCGATAAAAGATTCACTCGAGAGGCTCTCGACAAATGAGGTAAAACTTTCTGTAATACATGCCCAGGTCGGCAATATCAATGATTCAGATGTCATGCTGGCCTCTGCATCGAACGCGGTTATACTGGGATTTCATGTTGCAATAATACCTAGCGCAAAAGCGCTTTCCAGGCAGGAAGGCGTTGACATGAGACTCTATAATATAATCTACGAGGCAGTAAATGATATTAAGGCTGCGATGGAGGGTTTGCTTGAGCCAGTTATAGAGGAAACATTTTTAGGTAGGGCTGAGGTAAGGCAGGTCTTTAGAGTCTCGAAAGTCGGGGTCGTGGCAGGATGTTTTATTTCAAAGGGCGCTATACCGCGCAATGCCGTGGCAAGACTCTTGAGAAATAAAGAGGTTGTATTTAAAGGTAAAATAAGCTCTCTCAAACACGTGAAGGACGATATAAAAGAGGCGAAAGAGGGATTCGAGTGCGGGATCAGTCTTAGTTTCAAGGATATACAGAAAGGCGACATCATAGAGGCGATCGAGACCAGGAAGGTTGCCCGACGGTTGAAATAAAGGCAAAGGCCGAGAATAGGCAGACTTTAGTCTGCCTGCTTATGAAGGCCTTTGCGACAAACATGTAGGGCACACTTTAGTGTGCCGAACCTTAAAATATGACTAAACGCATATTAAGCGGAATGCGGCCGACTGGGTCGTTACATCTAGGGCATTTATTTGGCGCGCTTGACAACTGGGTGAAGCTGCAGAAGGAATACGAGTGCTTTTTCATGGTCGCAGACTGGCATGCGCTTATGAGCGAGTATGAGGATCCAGAGAAGTTGCCTCAGTATACGCTGGAGTGCGTGGCAGACTGGATCGCGTCAGGCATAGATCCGAAAAAGAGCACTATATTTATCCAGTCGCATGTAAGAGAGCACCTGGATCTATACATGGTATTTTCGAATTTTGTGCCGCTTGGATGGCTTGAGCGCTGCCCGACTTATAAAGAACAGCTGCGCGAACTCTCGACAAGACACTTGCATACATACGGATTTTTAGGTTATCCAGTTCTGCAGGCAGCTGATATTTTATTGTATAAAGCAGACGCTGTGCCAGTGGGCAAGGATCAGCTTCCGCATCTTGAGCTTACGAATGATATCGCGGCTAAGTTCAATAAGCTCTACGGAAAGACATTTGACGAGATAAGGCCGCTTCTTACAAAGATACCAAAGCTCCTTGGCGTGGACGGAAGAAAGATGTCGAAGTCCTATGGAAATTTTATTGCGCTTGGCGATACAGAAGACGCGATAAAGGAAAAATGCAGTCAGATGTTCACTGACCCAAAGAGAATAAAGCTTTCTGATAAGGGTCACGCAGATGAATGCAATCTCTATCAATATTTTAATCTGCTGGACAAGAAACAGGCGCCGAGGGTATATGAATATTGCACAAATGCAAAAAAGGGCTGTACAGAGTGCAAGAAGGAGCTGGCAGGCGTTGTATCGGATTATTTAAGTGATATCAGAAAGAAAAGAGAAAAACTTTTAAAGGACAAGGCCGCGCTTCGCGACATATTAAAACAAGGCGCGAAGAAAGCCAGCAACGCCGCAGCTGAGACAATGAAAGAGGTCCGGAAAGTAGTGGGGTTGACTTAATTTGTGTCAAGTGTCAGGTGAAAAGTGTCAGGGACTTTGCCTCTATTGACACCTGACACTTTAAACTTGACACCAGCGTAGCTACTTAAAGAGCATATTATGTCATACAAAGTTAAACTCGAGGTATTCGAAGGGCCGTTGGATTTATTGCTCTATCTCATTAAGAAGAACGAGGTAGATATATATGATATTCCTATAGCTGAGGTTACAGAGCAGTATCTGGAATACATGGAGCTCATGCGCATGCTGGATCTGAACATCGCCGGCGAGTTCCTGGTCATGGCAGCGACTCTCATTCACATAAAGAGCAAGATGCTCCTGCCTCCTGAGGAGAAAGAGATCTTGCCGGAGGAAGAAGAGGATCCAAGGGAAGAGCTCGTAAGGCGGCTTTTGGAGTACAAGAAATTCAAGGAAGTCGCAGGCGTGCTGCAGGATCTGGAAGGCCAGCGCAAGAAGATGTTCACCAGGGCCATGACCTTTGAGGCCGAGCCTGGTGAGAAATTTTTTGAAGCGAGTTTATTTGATCTCATTACAGCGCTTACCAAGGTGCTGAAGGATGTCCCGAAAGATGTCTTCCAGGAGATAGTAAGGGATGAGTTCACAGTGGAGCAGAAGGTGCATGATTTATTGCACATGCTCGTGGCCAGACCCATTATACATCTCTCAGAGCTTTTTAAGAACGCAAAGAATAAATCAGAGATTATTGCTATTTTTCTCGCAGTGCTGGAGTTAATAAGATTAAAAGAGGTCATTGTGGCCCAGAAACAGAGTTTCAGCGAGATAGAGGTAATACGTAACGAAAAACATAGGTTACGAGTGGAATAAATGCACAGCAGCTTATAGCAGCTGTAGGGCACACTTTAGTGTGCCAGAGACACATGCACAGAGACCAGGCGAAAAATATAATCGAGGCAATGCTTTTTGTGAGCGACAAGCCATTGTTTGTCAATGAGATAAAGGGCGTGCTGGAGGATTTTAAGCCTCAGGATGTAAAAGAGGTTATTGCTGAACTGGCAAAGGAGTATGAGGACACGAGCCGCGCCTTTAGGGTCAAGGAGATCGCAGGTGGTTTTCAGATAACGACTGATCCATCGCTCGCGCCGTGGCTCAAGAAGCTATACAAGACTTCTGGCGTAGACCGGCTCACAGGGCCAAGCCTTGAGACGCTTGCCATAGTCGCGTACAAACAGCCAGCTACAAAGCCAGAGATAGAGGCGATAAGAGGCGTAAATGTGGACGGTGTTTTGAAGACGCTTATAGAAAAGAATCTTGTAAAGATCGCGGGGAGACGTGAGACTGTGGGTCGCCCCATACTTTATGGCACTACGCAGGAATTCTTGCAGTACTTTGGCCTGAATTCTCTCCAGGAGCTGCCGAAATTAGAAGAGTTTCATTTTACAGAAAAAGATATTGAGTTACCTGAACATTTAAAAAAACAAGAAGAGGTGGTCCAAGATGAAATTAACCAACCTTCGCAAGAAAATTGATGATATTGACAAAAAGATCGTCGAGCTCTTGAGCAAGAGGGCTTCTGTAGCAAAGAATGTCGGTAAATTAAAACACCGCGCGAAAAGCGGCGTATATGTACCTGACAGAGAGGTTGAGATCTACGCGAATATCGCGACACAAAACAAGGGCCCTCTCTCTGACAGCGCATTAAAGGCGATTTATCGAGAGGTCATGTCGTCTTCTCTCGCGCTCGAGAAGAGTTTGCAGATAGAGTATCTCGGTCCTGAGGCGACATTCACGCATATAGCTGCGATAAGCAAATTCGGGAGCCAGGTAAGGTACTCACCTTCTAATAGCATCACAGATGTATTCGGAGAGGTTGAGGTAGGACGCTCTGACTATGGCGTGGTGCCTGTTGAAAATTCAGTTGAAGGGGCAGTGAATCACACGCTGGACATGTTCATTGATTCAGATCTAAAGATATGCTCGGAGATATATCAGGACATATCGCATAATCTGATCGGGAGATGCAGGAGACTAAAAGATGTGAAAAGGATTTATTCAAACCCGCAGGTATTCGGTCAGTGCCGCGCGTGGCTTAATTCAAACCTGCGCGATGTCGAGCTCATAGAGGTCTCGACCACGAGCAGGGCTGCAGAGATCTCGCAGAGCCAAAGGAATGCGTGCGCCATAGCGAGCTTACTGGCAGCAGAAAAGTATAAGCTGAGGATACTTGCAAAAGGCATCGAGGACAGTACAAGCAATATCACGAGGTTTCTTGTGATAGGCCAGCACATATCTTCTGCTACAAAAAAGGACAAGACATCAATAATGTTCGCTGGCAAAGACAGGCCAGGTGTACTGCACGATATGCTTGTGCCTTTCAAGAAGAACAAGGTGAATCTTACTAAAATAGAATCGCGGCCGTCAAAGAGAAAGGCATGGGAGTATTATTTCTTCGTCGACATGCTCGGTCATCATGAGAATCAAAATGTAAAAAATGCCTTAAAGGGAGTAGAAAAACAATGCACCTTTCTTAAGGTGCTTGGATCGTATCCATCAGGGATCTAAAATGCAGCCACGTAAAGCAATACTAAACATAAAGCCATACAAGCCAGGCAAACCTATTGAAGAGGTTAAAAGGGAACTGGGTCTGAAGGATGTCATCAAGATGGCGTCCAACGAGAACCCGTTCGGGCCTTCTCCAAAGTCTCTGACTGCTATAAAAAAGACCCTTCGCAATATTAACAGGTATCCCGAGAGTGGGTGTTTTTATCTGCGCCAGGCCCTTGTCAAGAAATTAAAGGTAAAGCCGACTCAGCTGATCTTTGGCAATGGTTCAGACGAGCTGATAATACTTGCGCTTCGGGCATTTGTAAACGAGGGCGATGAGGTGGTCGTTGCCGCGCCTACATTTCTTATATATGAGATAGCGTCTAAGATCCAGGGCGCAAAGATAAAAAAGATCCCTACAAAATATTTTAAATATGACCTGAAGGCAATGAAAGAAGCAGTCGGCAAGAATACGAAAATGATTTTTATTGCGAATCCTGATAATCCTAATGGTACATATGTCACTAAATATGAATTAGACGCATTTTTAAAGGGCCTGCCCGAGTCAGTAGTCGTTTTTATCGACGAGGCATATTTTGATTTTGTGGCTGAGCGGGATTATCCTAATGGCCTGGACTATGTGGGGAGTAGAAACGTTATTGTGACGCGTAGTTTCTCAAAGTCATACGGCCTGGCAGGCTTGAGGATCGGCTATGGTGTTTCTAATCCAGAGCTTATTAAATATATGGATACTGTGCGTGAGCCGTTCAATATAAATTCGCTCGCACAGGTTGCTGCCTGCGCAGCACTCAGGGATAAAAAATTTCTTTCCCGAGTCAAGAGAGAGACAGAAAAAGGCAGGAGATTTTTTTATTCTGAATTCAAAAAGATAGGACTGAGGTACATACCGAGTGTTACTAACTTTGTACTGTTCGAGGTGGGTAAGGATGCTGACGCGATTTGCAAAAGACTTTTAAAAAAAGGCGTAATCGTGCGCAATATGAAGGTCTGGGGTCTTGATACATTTATTCGCGTAACAGTAGGTAGGGAAAAGGAAAACAAGCGTTTTATTAAGGAATTAAAGAGGGCATTATGATTATTGTCTTACGTCCAGACGCGACAAAAAAAGATATAGACCATCTGTTAGCCAAGGTCAAAAAGCTAGGCTTAAAGACCATGGTTTCAAGAGGCGTTGAGCGCACTATCATAGGAGTGATCGGCGAAGAAGATGTATTGCGCGTTCAGCCGCTCGAGGCATTTCCTGGCGTTGAAAAGGTAATGTCGATTTTAAAGCCGTACAAGCTCGTGTCGCGCGAGTTCAAAGGCAAGAATAGCATTATAGATATTGATGGCATAAAGATAGGTGGAAAAAGAATAGTTGTAATGGCAGGCCCGTGCTCTGTGGAGAACCTTGATGGTCTTATGACAATAGGCAAGTCAGTGAAAAAAGCAGGCGCATTGGTTTTGCGAGGGGGAGCGTTTAAACCGCGTTCATCCCCGTATAGTTTTCAGGGTTTGGGCGAAGAGGGCCTTGAATATCTGCAGGAAGTCAAACAGAAGACTGGACTTAAGATCGTGACAGAGGTCATGGATACAAGAGATGTGGAGCTGGTCGAGGGATACGCTGATATACTGCAGGTGGGCGCGAGAAATATGCAGAATTTTAATCTATTAAAAGAAGTAGGGCTTTCTAAAAAGCCAGTACTTTTAAAGCGGGGCATTGCAGGCACAATAAAAGAGCTCCTGATGTCAGCAGAGTATGTGCTTTCCAATGGGAATTTTAATTGCATACTGTGTGAACGTGGCATAAGGACATTTGAGGATGCTACGAGATTTACACTGGATCTAAACGCAGTACCTTTAATAAAGCAGCTGACTCATCTGCCTATTATTGTTGATCCAAGCCATGGGACAGGTAAGTGGAATCTTGTCTCAGATATGTCCAGGGCAGCGATTGCCGCAGGCGCGGATGGTCTGATGATAGAGGTGCATCCAAGTCCAGAAGACGCGCTTTCTGACGGTGCGCAGTCACTATTACCAAAGAAATTCGCTGAGATGATGAAAGGCCTTGCTCCAGTAGCAAGAGCAGTAGGACGAGACCTGTAATGTTTAAACGTGTAACTATAATCGGGCTTGGGTTGATTGGCGGTTCGCTTGGACTCGCTATAAAGGAAAAGCGACTCGCAAAAGAAGTGATCGGGGTTTCCCGAAGACAGACCACGATTCGCCAGGCATTGTCGTTAGGAGCAGTTGATCGCGTGACCCTGGATCTAGAAAAGGGGATTAAGGACTCGGATCTCATTATTCTTACAGCACCTGTTTTAACGATCATTGATATAGCGGGGCGTATCAAAGGCAGTATTAAAAAAGGCGCCATATTGACTGATGCAGGCAGTACAAAGAAGGATATTGTAAACAAGATAGAAAAGATATTGCCAGCCAGTGCAAATTTTGTAGGAAGCCACCCAATAGCTGGATCTGAGCACTCAGGCGTAGCCTACGCAGACAGGGATTTGTTTAAGGGAGCGTATTGCATGATGACAAAAACCAGGCGCACAGATAAAAAGGCACTGAATAAGGTAAAAAGATTTTGGAATAAACTAGATATGAAGGTTGAAGTCATGAGCCCTGAAAAACATGATCATATCGTCTCAGGCTTGAGTCATCTGCCGCATGCAGCCAGTGTCGCGCTTTCTAATAGCTGCGCTAAAAAGGATCTGCATCTTGCAGCAGGAGGCTTTAAGGACACGACAAGAGTCGCTGCTGGCAGCCCCGAGCTCTGGAAGGATATATTTCTCACGAACAGGAAAAATATAATCAAAGACATAAGAGTGCTTAAGAGGGAATTATCGAAGATAGAGTCAGCATTGAAAAACAGCAATAGTTCAGAATTGTTAAAATTGTTCAAGAAGGCAAAAGATATTAGAGACTCTATATGAAAAATCCAAAATCCAAATACTACCAAATCCCAAATAAATCCAAAATCCCAAATCCCAAAATAATGATTGGGATTTGGAAATTGGGATTTATTTGGTAGTATTGGTAGTATTTGGATTTGGGATTTGATATGTGCTACACATTCTGGAGATTCGTATTTTTTCTGTTCTTTAAAATATTTTTGCGTCTAAAGGTGTCTGGCAGGGAGAATTTTCCTAAAGATGGCCCTGTAATTGTGGCGCCGAACCACGTGAGTTTTCTGGATCCAATAATAGTGGGCGTTGCTGCTCCGAGAAAGTTGAATTACCTGGCGCGCAGCACATTGTTCAGGTCAAAGATCTTTGCTAAGATGCTTTCCTGGGCCAATGTTTCGCCTATAAAGCGTGAGACAGGTGATGTAAATGCCTTTAGGCTGGCCTTGAACAGGCTGCGGCAGCAAAAGCCAGTGCTTGTGTTTCCAGAAGGTACGCGTTCACAGGACGGCGATCTACAAGAGCCAAAGTCAGGCATAGGATTTTTACAGGTTACTTCTGAAGCCAATATTTTACCGTGTTATGTAAAAGGTTCCAGAGAGGCATGGCCCAGGCATTCTAAGTTTCCGAGATTTGCCCATGTTTCAGTGCATTTTGGCAAGCCTTTGAGATTTGAGAAAGATTTTTCAGGCAGCAAAAAAGAACGATACATGCATATTGCCAGAGAGGTAATGCAAGCAATTAGTGAGTTAAAGGAGAATTCCCAGAACGGGCAAACGGGCTAAACGAAACATGAAAGTAAAAGTAGCATCGCATTCAGGTTTTTGTTTTGGCGTAAAACGGGCAATAAAGATAGCTCAAGTGACGCTGCGGGATTCAAAGGATAAGAGAAACATCTATTCCTTGAATCCTATTATACATAATCCTCAGGTAGTAAATGATCTTTCAAAAAAAGGCTTAAAGGTCCAGCATGATATAAAGAGGATCAAAAGCGGGACCGTGATCATATCGTCACATGGTGCTCCCATAGACGTGATCAATAAATTGAAAAAGAGGCACGTCAGAGTAGTCGATGCAACGTGCCCTTTTGTAAAGCATGCCCATGACATAGTCAAGAATTTACGTGGGCAAGGCTATCTAGTTTTTATCGTAGGCGATAAAAAACATCCTGAGATTAAGGCATTATTAAGCCTTACAGGGAATCGCGGAAATACGCGGAACGTAACGCGGAATCACGCGGAAAAAAAGATAGGAATTATATCTCAGACAACTCAGAAGAAAGATGATTATATTAAAGGTGTCTTAGATATATTAAAAAGGGATTTTAGCGAAGTAAGGATTTTTAATACTATTTGCAATGACACATCGCATAGACAGGGCCTCACTCGGAGGCTTTTAAAAGAGTGCGATGTGATGATAGTAGTAGGTGGGAAGAATAGCGCTAATACGCGGCGTTTATGGCAGATCTGCAAAGAAAGCGGGGTGGATAGTTATCACATCGAAAAAGCCAGCGAGTTAAAAAAGCGCTATTTTAAAAGGAAGAGATGCGCCGGAATAGTAAGCGGCGCTTCAACTCCAGATGAAACAGTAAAAAACGTTGTTACAACAATAAAAAAATTCTAACGAAAGAGGGGTATTCAAAAAATGGAAGACGAGACAAAGAAAGAGACGAAAAATGAAGAGGTATTTGATCTAGCGTCAGCTTATGCAAAGACCTTTCGCAGCCTGGGTGAGGGCGATATCGTAAAAGGCAAGGTCATAGCTATAGGAAAAAAGGACGTGTATATTGATTTCGGGTATAAGTCCGAAGGGATCATGCCTGTATCAGAGTTTAAAGATCTCCCGGATATGAAGGTGGGTGATGAGTTTGAAGTGCTTGTTGAGTCCAAGGAAAACGAAGATGGCATGATAGTCGTTTCAAAGAAAAGGGCTGAGAAGGCACAGGGTTGGAACAAAATAGTCAATCAATGCCATGAGGGCGACATTGTCGACGGAAAGGTCACGCGCAAGGTCAAGGGCGGCCTTATGGTCGATGTAGGTATAGAGGCATTTTTGCCAGCGTCATTAGTGGCCCTAAAGGGATTTGGCAATGTAAATCAGCTCCTGGGACAGATCCTGAAATTTAAAATAGTAAAAATGAACAAGCCAAGAAGAAACATCGTGCTTTCAAGGAAAGACGTGATAATGAAAGACAGGGACGAGGCGAGGAACAAGATCATTGGCGAGCTTAAAGTCGGCGAGCTGCGTAAAGGCCTTGTAAAGAACATCACTGACTTTGGCGCATTTGTTGACCTTGGCGGCATAGACGGACTTTTGCATATCACAGATATGAGCTGGGGCAGGATCTCTCATCCCAGCGAGGTCCTTGCAATAGGCGATACTGTTGAGGTGATGATCCTTAATTTTGACAAGGATAAGATGAAGGTATCTCTGGGGCTAAAGCAGAAGACAAGGAGTCCATGGGAGGATGTCGAGGATAAATATTCTCTTGGTTCAAAGATCAAAGGCAAGGTCGTAAATATCATGCCTTACGGCGCTTTTGTGGAACTAGAGAGGGGTGTTGAAGGCCTGGTACACGTGTCAGAGCTTTCCTGGACAGCAAGGATCAATAATCCTGGCGATGTTCTGGCAATAGGCGACATCGTAGAAGCGATTGTTCTTAGCGTGGATAAGGTAAGCCAGAAAATCTCTCTTGGCGTAAAGCAGATAGAGGCAAATCCATGGCTTGAGATAAAGGAAAAATTTCCTGCAGGCACAAAGGTCGAAGGTAAGGTCAGGAATCTTACTGAGTACGGAGCCTTTGTAGAGATAGAAGGCGGCATAGAGGGCTTTGTTCATGTGAGCGACATGTCCTGGACAAGAAAAATAAACAGCCCAAAGGAATTTTTAAAGAAAGGCCAGGCAGTGGATGTCATGGTGCTTGCAGTTGATTCTGACGCGCAGAGAATGAGCCTGGGCATAAAGCAGATCATTACTGATCCGTGGCCAGAGATCATGAAAAAGTACAGCCTGGGCACATCAGTAGAAGGCACCATAACAAAGGTCGCTGCTTTTGGCGTCTTTGTTGAGATAGAAAAGGACCTTGAGGGTCTGGTGCATGTGTCTGAGCTTGAGCTTGAGGCGTCGCAGAAGATGGAAGAGATATACAAGCTCGGCGATAAGGTCGAGGCTATTGTGATCAAGGTAGACGAAGCCGAGAGAAAGATAGGATTGAGCCTGAAAAAGAAGGATTAGAGGCAAAGGCCGGGAATAGGCAGATTTCAATCTGCCTGTTTATGAAGGCCTTTGCGACAAAATATGTAGGGCACACTTTAGTGTGCCAAAAGGAATCATGGATGTAAGGAAACAATTAGAGATAATCAAGCGCGGAACAGTTGAAGTAATCTCTGAGAAAGAGTTGGTCGCGAAGCTGGAGAAGGGTAAGCCCTTGATTGTAAAGGCAGGGTTTGATCCTAGCGCGCCTGACATACACCTGGGTCACACTGTGCTTTTGCGAAAGCTCAGGCATTTTCAGGACCTGGGCCACAAAGTAGTCTTTCTCATAGGTGACTTTACAGGTATGATAGGCGATCCCACTGGTCGCAGCGAAATCAGAAAGCGCCTGACTGAAAAAGAGGTAAAGGAAAACGCAAAGACCTATAAGAAGCAGGTCTTTAAGATCCTCGACGAGAGAAAGACAAAAGTAGTCTTTAACAGTAAGTGGCTCAATCCAATGAGTCTTAAGGACACACTGAGCTTGACTTCACACAGCACTGTGTCACAGCTTCTAGCAAGAGAGGATTTTAATCAGCGGTACAAGAGCGGGAAAAATATAAGCCTTTTAGAATTTATGTACCCGCTTTTACAGGCCTATGACTCTGTAGAACTAAAAGCAGATGTAGAGCTTGGCGGCACAGACCAGAAGTTCAACCTGCTTCTGGGCCGCGAGATCCAGAAAGACTATGGCCAGGAGCCACAGGCCATTATCACAATGCCGCTTCTCGTAGGCCTTGATGGTGTGCAGAAGATGAGCAAGTCTTATGGCAATCACATAGGTATAAATGAGTCGCCAGAGGAGATGTTCGGTAAACTCATGTCCATATCAGATGAGCTCATGAAGCAGTATTATGAGCTCTTGACAGATGAGGAGCCAAACGAGTCACATCCAATGGAGGCCAAAAAGCATTTGGCAGAACTAATAGTCAGGCAGTATCATGGTGATAAAGCTGCCCAATCTAGTCGCAAAGACTTTGAAAACAAGTTCCAGAAAAGAGATCCCTTTACAGAGCTAAAGCTTGAAACAAAGCCCTTCAAATCAACCCTGTGCGAATTTCTGGTCAGCGAAAAGATATGCGCGTCAAACAGTGACTTCCGCCGTCTAATAAACCAGGGCGCGATAGAAGTCAACTCCGCTAAAATCAAAGACTTGCAATTCCAACTCCAACCCTCCAAACAATACCAAATCAAAGTAGGCAAAAAACGCTTCCTCAAAGTCATCCTCACCTAAAGTAGACAAATCAGTCACTGACTGTTTTGTCTACTTTTTGCATTGACTTGGAAGGGGATTTGTAGTAAACTAATAAATAGATTATAAAAGATTTAAACACGTGAATATGATAAAATTTAGAGATAAAATTATATCTTTAGTAATTATTATTTGCTTTTTATCTGCATCTACCAGTGCGGAGACATTAAGGCTGCCGCTTGCATTTGTGGAGAATAAAGAAGATGAACAGACAGAAACATCTCTTTTTGGTGAGCGAGGGCCGTTGGGGCTGAACTTATTCAAAGGCGAGAAAGGGTTCCGAGAGACAGAAGGGATTTTTATAATAGACTATGACTATGTTAATTCTTATGAGAAGTTTCAGGAGCCGATTATACATATGTGTGAGATGTTAAAACAATTAAGGGAACGAAACCCTGAGGCGCATAAAGGTGAGATTTGGATTGTTGCTTATGAAGACGGAGAGCCTATCAATGAAGAATTGAAACAAAAGTTTTTAGAGTATAAAGATTTTGTTAGGTTTTTTGATGCACCAGAATACCAGCAAGAATACAATAAGGTTAGAGAGAACTCGGGTAATGTTTTTGCAATTGTAAAGAAAGACACAAAGCTTGAAATCTACTATAGAAATTTTACTATAGATGATGCTCATGCTAGGGAAACGTATGGCTATAATCAACATTTAGATATTTTGGCACTCTTTCGGTTGCATATCGAATGCCAAAATTATAAACTTGGAGATAGGTATAAAGCTAGCTATAAAAATGAAATCAGTGAATTATTTCATGACTTGAATATTTTAATTATTGATGAAAGGAAGCACTTAGAAATCATGGATCTAATTAAGCTGGCAGGGGAACAAAAGAAGAT
The DNA here is from genome assembly GCA_030765235.1 of Candidatus Gorgyraea atricola. Taxonomy (NCBI): domain Bacteria; kingdom Pseudomonadati; phylum Candidatus Omnitrophota; genus Candidatus Gorgyraea; species Candidatus Gorgyraea atricola. Next base: position 50,440 of record JAVCCW010000002.1, read on the forward strand.
CATAGATGATATATAAAAAATCTTTAAAATACCTCTTGACACATTCCGGTTCTGTGATATAATTCATAATTACCTAAAATGATAGATTCTCCTTGATAATATAGCTAATATATATCATGAGGGAGGATGCGAAGAGGGCATCGTCTTGGTGCTCTTTTTTTTGTCTATCCGTTCTTTGTAAATTTGGCCAAACTAACGGGTTCGAGTTATGTCAAATATTTTTGGAGAGTTTGATTCTGGCTCAGAACGAACGTTGGCGGCGTGGATAAGGCATGCAAGTCGAACGATCCCGAGCAATCGGGATAGTGGCAAAAGGGTGA
>JAVCCW010000003.1 GCA_030765235.1 Candidatus Gorgyraea atricola
ATCAGGGTTAAAGCTAGTGGCATCGTAGTTGGCAAATACAGTGTCAAAGTTTGAATTTCGGATCTCTTCCATTTTGTCCTGACAGGATGTTAGCGCAATAGTAAGGCTCCTGGCATCTTCATTGAGCGCTATAAATTTTGCAAAGATCGCCAATATGCCTGTAATGGCAACTACCAGAATAGCGACTGCCATGACCAGTTCAAGTAATGTAAAACCAGATTTTTGCCTTAGCTTGATTAACATAGTCTAAACCAAACAGGAGTCCTTTTTGAGGACTCCTGTTTGACCTTTACGCTTTATGCGCGCCTTATTCTATCGGTGCACCTGCTGCATTGTTCAGCCTTATTACACCAGTCTCGTTCACAAAGAAGATACGAGTACCTGTGGTGCCGCTTACTCCAGGACTGGATGTGCAGGTAAACTGGTTATTGTTTACCATGGCATAGGTATGAAAATAACCTTGCCTTGCAGTCCCAGCTGCAGTAGCGCCTGCTAGACTAGCATCTATGTATGGAGGTACTGCTCCACTTAGTGCTGCCAGGTTTGCAGGATATGCTGGTGGTGTCTGTGCTGAACGAAAGCTCTCACAAGCTGTTGAGATGGTCCTCAGAGCTGCGATAGCTGCTGCCTCGTTAGCATTGTGGCGTGCCCGTAGTAAGTTCGGTATTGCGATTGCTGCTAGTAAAGATATGATTGCGACTACTATCATAATTTCTACGAGCGTAAAGCCATGCCTACTTTTTAGTCTTAACATTTTTCACCCCCTTTCTATATGTATAAAGGTATGTATTAAGCCCTCTACCATAAGTCTACCATATTTCTGGCTATATTCAACCTAGGCTACCCATCTTCATGAAAATTTCACATTTAAAAGTTTGTAATTTTATCGACCTTGTGCTATACTTTAAATGTAATCGAAAAAGGCACACCGTCTGAGAGGATGGGTCGCAAAGCCACAGGTCCCGAGCTAGTAGAGGGACAGCTGGGTTGCCGGTTAACGAAGATTAAGTTCTTCATGAGACCCCATGCTTAAAGATGGGGTATTTTTGTGCCTAACCCATTGAAATGAAAGGAGTTAGCCATGAAGAGCTTAATTAGGATAACCATAGTAATAGTAGGTGTTATCTTCCTATCGCATTATGCATACCCAGCCCAGAGCCAGAGACTTTCAGATGCAGAATTAGACCAGATCATAGCAGGTAAGCCAGGTCCGCAAGGCCTCGTAGAGATGGTGGAAAACATGACTGACGGTCTTACCAGCGGGCTCATGGGCCTGGTAGATATAGGTACCCTGGCCAATATCAATGAGGTAGATTCAGCCACCCTCGTCCAGAGCAATATGAATGTATGCACAGGCGACATGTGCAAGGCAATACCGCCAAATCTAAACGAGGCTACTGTGATAAACGAAATGGGCACTACAGCCAATACCCTTAATCTATCTGGTAATAGCCAGAGCGAGCTCATTGCGCTTGCCAATATCAATGCTGTAAACAGCGCCACAGTAGTGCAGTCCAATTTCAATGTCAACGTAGAATCCGCCACCAACACCAACACTGCCACAGTCATCAATTCCCGATAACTTTACTTTTCTTTGTTACAGGGCAGGTTTAAACCTGCCCTGTAACTTTACACTCTGACATTGTAAGAGTGTAAAGTTAGGCTTTGCGAAGGTACATTTATACTCTAATTTACTTCTCAGGAAACGGCAGAGAATGCAATTTTCTTTCAAGGAGTTTTTTATCAATTATTTTTGTCATATAAGAGGCTACTTTTATGGGTGAAAGAGTTTTATTTATAGCCATGCGTACTATTTCTTCATTTTTTGATTTACAGAGAATCAAACCTATTGATGGATTTTCTTCTTCTGATTTCACTTTTTCATCAAGCGCAGTTAGATAAAACTGCATCTTGCCTATATATTCGGGTTTAAAATCTCCAATTTTCAATTCTACTGCGACAAAACATCTCAAAGTCCGATGATAAAATAATAGATCTATTTTATAATATTCATTGCCGACAGTTATTACATATTCTTCTCCTGCTAATGTAAGATATTTGCCAAATTCAAGGAAGAACTGCCGTAAGTTTGTTACAATAGCTTTACGCAGATCCTTTTCTGAAAAATCGTCTTTTAATCCGAGAAAGTCAAATATGTAGTCATCTTTAAAATGTGCGAGTACGGTCTTTTCTTCAGTGTGCAGCACTAATTTATCCGTTCTTCTCGAAAGCATAAAGCGTTCAAATAAAGAAGACCCAATCTGCCTCTCTAATTCGCGACGGCTCCATCTTTCATTTATACATGTCTTAAGATAAAACTCTTTCTCTTCTATGGTTTGCGCCTTATGTAAAATTAATAAGTTATGCGACCAAGGCAATTCTGCAACCAGCGGTTGCAGTTTTTGCTTATCTTCATAAGTCTCATATAATTTTTTCATTTCCCATAAATTTCTAGTGGAAAATCCCTTCATATCAGGAAACTCTTCCTGTAGATCTTTTGCCAGCGTTTCTACAATACCTTCGCCCCACTTGGAAACCTCTACTTTCTCATAGATGCCTTTTCCAATACTAAGATACAACTCTACTAACTGCCTGTTGATGGTCCTATAGGCCTTTTGCCTTGCAGAGATGATCTCTTTTTTTAACCTGCCAAGGAATGCCCTGTATTCTTTCTTTTTCATCATATTCTTCATAGCTGTCACCTCAAATGAGGCCATAAGTTACGTCAATCTTTGATTGACGTAACTTATTTGGCCGAATTTGACCCCACACCCAGCAATGTATTATTTTAATGACTCCTTCAATCTAGACTTAAGAGCAGTTAACGCCTGTGCATACTGCTTTAGCCGAATTTCTCTATTACGCGCATCTCCTGATGATTTATAGGCCTCGTAATAAACAAGCTCGTAGGCCTGCTTGCTATTATGTTCTTTAATGCGCTGAGTAAGATCACTCGTATAGCCATAATAGAGCTCTCCTGTCTTCCCAGATCTTATAATATATACATAATACATTGCTGGGTGTGGGGTTAGTTCGGGCATATGGTTTACGTCGGCCTTCGGCCTCCGTAAACCATGCCCTCACTAATATAGACACATCTCGCCCCCATTTTATTGCACCCCGTTAGAAAAAATCTCAGATTTTTTGGGTAGATTTAAATTAGAGAAGGAATTAGACCTTACGTAGATGAGAAGGGAGGAGCACACTTTGTGTGTGTCACGAAAGTGTGAAGTTAGGGACTTTCCTGTAACTTTACACTTTGACATTGCAAGAGTGTAAAGTTAGATTGAAGTTTCCGAAAAAAATTCCTTGACAGATACAGCGAAAAGAGTATATAATCGTTTCAACGTTAATTATTATTTATTGTTTTTTTACATTTTTATACAATTCCTTATATTGTGAACAACAATAATAAAAACAATATCGCCCCACTGTACAAAAAGTCGATCCTGACCACAAAAGAAGCTGCCAAGCTTTTGAAGGTCGGCGTTCAAACCATAAAAAATTACATCTACAGCGGAAAGATAAAGTCATTTAAGACACCTGGCGGCCACCACCGCATACTTCGTTCTGATCTGCCTCACCAGTTAGAAACTACATTCCTGGAAGAACTTAAAAACAGTACAGAGGAATACATGAAGGTCAATGGCAACAGTAAAGTGACTGACACTCATGAGACATACCTTGTTATTATCAAGGCATTGTCAAAGGCAATGGCAATGAGAGAGGCGCCTGAGGTAGGCCATGCAGACTTTGCAGTGGCTTATTCTCTGAAGATGGCTGAGGAGCTCAAATTATCTAACGAGGAAAAAAAGACATTGGAGCTGGCATCACTCTTGCGTGACCTTGGAAAGGTCGGAGTGAGCGAGCAGATATTAGGAAAGCCAGGAAAGCTCACTGAGCAGGAATACATGGTTGTAAAGGAACACCCTAAGATCGCTGAAAGGATCGTGAGAGATATAAAATTTTTAGAAAATACAAAACCTCTTATACGGCATCACCATGAAAGTTTTAATGGCACTGGTTATCCTGATGGACTGGCTGGAGAAAACATTCCGCTGGGCGCGCGGATACTTGCTATTGCAGGCGTATTCCAGGCGCTTGTCTCTGACAGGCCTTATAGAAAGGCATATTCAAAAGAGGATGCGATAAATATAATAAAGGAGCATTCAGGCACGCAGTTTGACCCTACGTTAGTAGGTCATTTTCTTAAGATAGCGTAATTTTTTTAGCCTAACAGCGTCTAAAACCGCCAACACTGTTAAAAAGCGACAAATCCGTGCAATTAAGTAGAACGTATAATACATATAAAGCCCGAGAAAAAACATTAAAAAAATAGTTGACAACAATCCTGGGTAGTGCTAATATCATACATATCCAATTTAATATTGCACCTACCAAGATTTAAAAGGGTTTAGATCAAAAAATTATGACATTGATAAAAATGGTGTTTCAAAGAAAAAGTTTAAGAGTGTCTATAGAGGCTGAAGATTCCCCTCAGGGAATTTTCAGCCTTTTTTCTTTATTAGGAACAGAAAACGTTTACAACTAGAGAGGGAGTAACTGAAGTTAACTCAGGCAGTTTTAACAACGTAGTACCTTTATTATAAGTAGTTCTCGGCTTCGCTCGAACAATATTGGCAAGTAATATTCTTCGAGCGAAGTCGAGAAGAACCCCAATATCCGGCCTAAAATGGGAGAGAGGCCTGAACATAGATAGGAAGTAAAACGGATGAAACATTTAGGTACAGGCGTACCTAAAAAACAAGGAGGAAGAAACATGCGGAAATTAGTATGTATTATCGCAGCTTTAAGCATTGTTTTTTCAGGAACTGTTTCTCCGGTATTAGCAGCTGAGGTCCTTACAGACAAGGGCTTAGACTCTATTGTCGCGGGTAATGTGGAAGTCAATACCCTGACAGTAGATGAACAGGCCCAGAGGTTTTTTAAGGGCTTAAGCAACGCGAATACCGTGGATTCAGCAAATGCAGTACAGTCAAACGTTACTGTAGCAGCTGGCGTACTGACTGGAAGCGCAAACGTCGCTGATGTAAAGAATATCGATGGTCCTACGAGCGGCACTGATTCAAGGACAACAAGCAACACGTTGCTCTTGGATGATCAGGCGCAGAGCCTTGATTATTCATGCGGGCCGGCAGCTTTGGCAACTCTCTTAAGTTACTACTTTGGTGACAAGATCACTGAAGTGGACATACTCGAGGTGCTCTTGACGACCTGTGATATTGATAAGGTAAAAGCAAAGCAGGGGTTTTCACTCCTGGACCTGAAGAGGTTTGCACAGGCACGCGGCTATAAGGTCGTGGGCTATAAGATGGATCTGGAGTTTCTCGTGGAGCTGGACAAGCCAGTCCTGATCCCTGTAAGTATAAAGGATTACTCCCATTTCGTTATATTTAGGGGATTAAAGGGCAACAGGGTGTTTATCGCAGACCCTGTGTTAGGCAATATGACCATGCGCTACGAGAAGTTCGAGAAGATCTGGGAAGGCGGAATAGGCCTGGTCTTGAATAAAGAGGGCGAGGAAGCTTTAGAACACTCGCCGCTACGGATCAATGGCGAAGAAGGCGGAGTATTTGCTGATTCCACATCTGTCCAGAGACTATTCGGGGTAAATTCGCTGGGTAGGCTATTTGCGGACGGGGATTTTTAAGTGAATTCTGTCATTCCCGTGAAAACGGGAATCCAGAAACTCGACTGCATCTTATAGATTCCCGCTTTCGCGGGAATGACAAGAAGGATGCGGGAATGACAAGAGAAATGCGGGAATGACAAGAAGGATGCGAGAAATGTGATTTGTGGATTCCCGCTTACGCGGGGATGACAAAAGTTATTGACACAGCCATATTATATATGGTATAAGGTATACCTATGTTATTTACAAAAGCCATGAGACTTGTAATGGCGTTTTTTATTCTATGGGCAGGTTTGTTTATCTCCACGCCTACCTCTATGGGCGCAAGCCTTGATGAGGAGAGGGAGGTAAGCGGAGTAGCTACAGGCTATTACTCTGCCAGGATCACCTGGACCACAGATGAGCCAAGCACCTCTCATGTAGACTATGGCAAGACAGGGTTTGTGTATGAAAGCACAAGCCCAGAAGATACGAATCTGGTAACCCGCCATGAAATAATATTGACCAATCTTGAACCATCCACACTATATCATTACAGGATAAGAAGTAAGGACATGTTCGGTAATGAAGGTGTAAGCCAGGAATTCACATTTAAGACCATGGATCTGGGTGTTGCTGATAATACAGCTCCCAGAATATCTAATATAAAGGTAGCCTCTGTTATAGGCATAAAAGAGCCTACCTATATATCAGATGATGAGGCAGCTACTATTATAGGTGCAGGCCCAGCAGCGCCTGGAGGCAATTTCCCAGGCGGCAAGGTGATTGCAGTAGCAAAGGCAGAGCCAGAGGCAAAGGCAGAGCCAAGGCATGTACAGGAAGAAGGACCTAAGCCTACATCCACAGGCATGACTCATTCCGCAGGCAGTACAGGCCAGCTGACAAAGCATGAAGCGCCAGTAGAAAAGACCCTTGTGC
>JAVCCW010000004.1 GCA_030765235.1 Candidatus Gorgyraea atricola
ACAGAAGACAGCGGAACAGACTAGGCGTGCTGCTGAATTAGAAGCTACAGGTAGGTATGAAGCTGCGAAACAGGATAAGCTTGCTGCTATCGAGAAAGCTGATGGTGCTATGCAAGCAGAGATTAAAGTAGCTGAAGGGAAAGCTAAAGCTATTAAACTCGTTAATGAAGCTGCTGAGAAATACTTTGTAGGTAATGCTGTAGTATTAAAGAAGTTAGAAGTTACCGAGAATTCTTTAAGTAAAAATTCAAAGATAATTCTAACAAAAGATGGTATAAATCCTAACTTAATTTTAGGTGAATTACCATTAACTAATTAAAAGCATGTAAGTTTTGTGCCATACCAAAATCGTAGATTTTGTTACGGGGTACATCGCATCCTCGGAAATCTTGTGGAAATCTTGTACCGTTTGGAAATTCACCCTTGCAAGTGTCCCCATTTCCAAGATTAACAGTGTCTCTTCAGTTCACATACCTGCAATCAATCTTCATCTCATCTACTATATTATTATTGGCAAATAAACACCTTGCTCTATAGCTACTCCAAGGGTAATCAGCGGGGTCATTTACTATCCCTGCCTGTACAGGATTATTTTCAATATAAGTCGCTGCATTTATAAGATACTGACCTTTTATAATGGGACTGTTCTGGAATCTACCCTGCCACAGATGACCTGTTTTTCCGTATTTAGCATTAAAATATGCAGTATAGCCCCGACTTACCCAATGCATGAATTTAGAGATATCTTTTGATTTGATGGCTTCGATAAGCATGTGTACATGGTTTTTCATAAGGCAATAGGCATATAGGAATATCCTATATTTTCTCTTTGCTTTTTTGACCATGGAAAGATACTTTTCGTAGTCTTCAGCACATAAGAATATACATTGCTGCTGATTGCCTCTTGCAGTAATATGATAAGAGGCATTGTCAATCAATATCCTGGAACATCTAGCCATAATAACCACCCCCTGTTATATTAGACACATTTGACAGTTAAATTCTTTCAGAAATAAAAACAGGGACAGCTTTAATCTTATAGAAAGGGACAGTTTACCGATGTAAATCCCAAACGGTACAAGATTCCTAATATTAGACACATTTGAGAGTCAAATTCTTTCAGAAATAAACACAGGGACAGCTTTAATCTTACAGAAAGGGACAGTTTGCCGATGTAAATCCCAAACGGTACAAGATCCCTTACAAGATCCCTCTCAGTCTACTATAGTTTTACCCCTAAAAACTCCTTGCTAAAACACGTCTATAGGAGTATAATAAAAATATAGCATGAACCAACCAAATATAGCCTTTAGAGATAAAGGAAGGCTATTTTTTTACCTGCAATACGCTTGGACTTAAAAAAGTATTATCAAAGGAGGCATAAGATGAGAAAGATAATTAGTTTTGCCATAGTTATAACCTTTCTATTTACTAATATCGCCTATTCTTCAGATATTCTAAGACCTAACATAATGACTAATGGGGAGAAAGAAAGACAGAGGCTTCAAGTTGCAGCTGCTCATGAAGCAGTATGCGGAAGGAAATATGTTGAGGCGTATGATTTAGTAATGGAATACCTGTTAGGGGAAGAACTTGTAGTCAATATGGAAATGACGATAAAGATTTTAGAGAGAATAAAGTCTCATTGGGGATATATTACTTATGAGGGGAAGCTCGTTCAGGCGATATTAGATATAGTAATTAAGCATCAAAATGCTAGTGACCAGAGTCAAATGAAGGTAGAATTGAAAGAATTTGAGAGGTCTTTTTGGGAAAGAGATGGAAAGAGAAAATTAGCTATAAAATTATTTAAAAAAATTGATTTAGCAGATATAGAAAAACACGAGGGCGACATAAAGAAAAGATTGGAGTTGTCTTATGATCAATTTATTGACTTATTGCGCATAGGAATGAACGAGGTATCTAACTTAGAAAAACTTAGATTTAGCGGTTGGCAGGAGGACTACTGGGGCCGGACAGAAGAATGTATTAATAAGAAATTTAAAAATACCGATGAAAGAAAAAAGGCATTGCAATATTTAACAATACTTAGAAGAGGTATTAAGGCGAGAAAAGTGAGTCATAAATGGGCGTTTGAAAAAATATTACCAGTTGCAGTAAAATTAGCAAAAGATAGCGATGAATTTAAAGATATATGTAAATATTTTAGTAGCATAAAATCGAACTTGGACTATACTAATTATGAAATTTCAAATCTGTCTGACGCTGTCTTAGAAGATTTTGATGACCTAAGGTTGTTGTATGATTCGGTATTACCAAAAATTAGTAAACAAATACGTAAAGCACATAGTATATTAAAATATCATCCTGGAGACGTGAAATTCCTTGTAGATGTAATTGCTACTAAAGAAGATAGTGTACGTAAGGCGATTAAGCTTCAGAGAAAGTATGGAGATTTTAAATTACTATATACCCCACATGTTATTGCTCGGGGTTATAAAGATGGAATGGATGAATATTATGGAATTATAAGTGCAAGTACGACCCAAGAAGAAAAATTCGAAATTTTGCCACCAGATATGAAATCCAAAAATTTCAAACCTTGGCTTACCGTTAGAGAAAGGATGGCAATAAAGAAAGCCATATACGCTAAATTTAAGACAACTAATGAAAGGAAAGAAACGTTACGATCAATTTTTACTCTTCTGAAGGAGTCTCCTGTAAATTTTGTAGGTGGGTATACCTTTTTACGCCAGAAACCAACTATGACCTATCGGTCTCGAACGAGACACAAACAGATTAAATATATATTTCCTGAATTACCGTTAGAAATAGTTAGATTATCCTCCAACATAACAGAATTAAAAGAGATATGTGATTATTTGCAAATTTTGAATAAAAAACTAGCACAGGGGGTATTTCATTATTCTATGCCTCAAATAGCCAAATTGGCAAAGAATGTTACAGAATTAAAAGAAGCAAGCGGCTACTTACTTTTTATAGATGGTTTAATAAAAAATAAGAATAACATGAGAGGCTATGAAGTTGTCTATGAAGCAGTAATTGCAGCAGAAAGCATAGTAAACCTAAAGGAAATCAGTAATGTGCTATCCAAAATTTATAAAATAGCAAGGGAAACGAATAACGAATATAGCGTTGATGGATCTATTAATGAGGGGCATATTGGAAAAGCAGTAGACATACAGAAATCCTATGGAGACTTTGTCTTTAACTATGAAGATGGACCCACAGGGATGGTTACTTATGACCGCCAAGAAAATGAAATCGAAGAAACTGTACCCGTGATTACAATTACGCCTTTAAGCCATGTTTCCAACCTCAAGCTAACCCCAACCCTTTTCTTAGATACAGAAGTGACCACTAATCCAGACAACTTCAAAGACGCCTTAGTCAAACTAAAGACCAATGAAGGCAATATCCCTATAGTTCTACTAACAAAGGAAACCAAGGACAGCTTAGAAGCCAAACTCAAAGGCATTGACCTAAAAGGCGTGCAATTCAGGACTCCTAAGGAACTTGGCTTAGAGAAGTTAGAGTGGGAAAAAGATGAACGAGTAAGCCATATAGCTGAAATAGATAACCTAAGATGTATTCCCCTTACTGTATCTCTATGTGAGAAATTCAAAGACTTGCAGAATGCAAGGGACGAACTATAGTTCTCCCAGTCATTATTTCCTGCCCCACAGTCTATGGACTAACTCACCTAATCCCTCTATCATAATACCATGTACGATGACCTTGTCTTCTTCTGGAAGGGTAAGGGTGTTGTTTATGCTATTATAATATAATCTTGTACCGTTTTGGAAATCCCTTACCAAGCTGTCCTGGAATTGATCTTCAAAGTGTCCCTGATTGTATATTGTATGGGGTGGGATAGGTCCTTCGGATGCTCCTATTTCGTCGCATCCTCAGGATCAAATTTACTTCGCAAATTTGGTGCGGAAGGAGGGATGAAATACGTAAAATCCCCGATTTCCTCACGAATTCCCTAACCCCTTAAAAACCCAACGTTTAGTTACCTCCAGTTACGTTAAGTTGCCTCCAGTTACATAGCCATTTTGGACCGATTTTAAAGCATTTGCGTGCCAGAAGCGTGCCAGGATAGTTCTTTAAGAAAACTTCCCAAAGCCACATTTATATGGTATAATTACTTACATAGGAGCTATATAGCCTTACAGGGCTATTTTTATGGGTGGATTATGAGGAAGATTGGAAAAGGACATATTGTAGCTTTGATATTGATGCTAGTAGGGGTGTTTTTAGGGCAGAGCATTACCTATTCAGATGATACCTTGCGACTTCCGATGGATAGAGAAGTGAATGAGCGCCAAAGTGAAACCAATGATTTATTAGCGCCTTCATACATAAAAAGAAAAGGCCCAAAGTGCACTATTAAGATTATGGGCAAAACTTTTAAAGGCAGGAGAAATAATGTAAGGAATGATATCTTTAATATGCTTTTAAACAGTGAAGAAATATCATTAACAGATAATGAATTGCAGATTCTATCTCAATTTGTATCCGCGAATGAATTCAATGGGCTTGTTTACGAAGCCAAGTTTATTTCGGAGAAAAGACGGAAAATTATAACTTCTTTGACTGAAACTATTGAAGAAAAACAGCCAGAAATTGAAAAGCAAACTATGGAGCAACGGCTATTCTTGTGCATGTATAGTGCCTGGGGCAAATCTGGAGGCCTTAATCTGATTACAAATATATTAAAAAAACTAAGAGCGAAGGAGTTGCTCAAAACACCGGAATTAGGACAAATCGCATCAACAGGTTACTCCAATCTTTTAGTAAACCCACATCTTAACGATGAAGGTGATGCAAAAAGTTTATTTGGCAATTTAGGGATAAAGCTATTCAAAGAATTCAACTTAAGGTATTTAAAGCTGAAGCAATGCAAACAGAAGATAAAAAAGTTATTATTGGTATCAGGAAAACAGCCTCAAGACGGAGACAGGCCTATACTAATCGAAGTATTTACAGAAATGTTAAAATTACAAGTTTTTCTTCTTAGGCAATATATTACTATTGGAGAAACCTATGGCGTGCCAAAAGAAACTTTATTAGAATTTTCAATGTTTGACCCTAAAAATCATGTAAGTAGCCAATGGGGAGAAGATAGGATGCCTAATGTAGGAGAGTTGTTAACAAGGGCAAATGCCCAGCTCGCCTCAAAATCTGAAGACCAGCCAAATCTTGCGTCGGGGGAGGAGATTAAAGAACAATCTACAGAAAATATTACAAAACTATCATTTAGCACCCTTATGTTATCCGATGGCTTTAGAACAGAATTTATTGCCAAAGATTCGCTTAAACAGCAGGTACATGTGCGCGGTATCTATCCAGATAAGAGAATAATTAGAAATTATATTGCTGCTATAAGAGCGCGTCAAGCTAATAACAGAAGAACTACTCCACAGGTTTTTCGTGTATATGCCCCTCTATTAAAATTAGATATTGAAGGATCTATGGCCAAAAAAGAAATGGTGACTCAGTATAAAGATGAATCTGATTTACCATCTGAGATTATCTCTTTTCTAAGGCAGGCAGAACAGGAGGGGCTTTTTGAACTAGCGGAACTTAGAAGTAGAGAAGATTATATACAGGCAGCACGCGATTTAGGACTAGCGGAAGAAGAGTTTTTCCATAATATGACTCAAAATAGGTTTCTTGTTTTTATTTCCGGATGGATAGGGCCCAATGTGCATAATTTCATAGCGGAAAATGCTACGAATGAGCAACTAATGAGAAATTTGGGACTGCGGCTAGGAGAAACACTTGCAGCTCTTCATAATCATAGTTTAATTGCAGGAGATACTCATCTTGAACAGTTTGTAGTTAGGGGAGCAGCGAAAGAAGTTTTTAGAATAGATCTTGTAAATATTTATTCTTTACGAGAAGCAACACATCAGAATTTTTTGGTGGAATTTTATGAAATTGCCAGTCGACTTGCACGAGGTTCTCGTGTTGCTTTTGATTCATTTAAAGAAGCTTACGCGCGGAATATAGATGAAAATACTTTAAAGCCTTTACAAGAAAGCCCTATTCTAGAAATCCGTCAATCTGTACAATATATATTAACTGGGGTATAATCTTTACAAATCTTAACTCCCAATCCCCTGCTCCTCAGTCACAATTTCCTGCCTTACAGTTTATTGCCTATAGCAGATTTTGCGTGCCAGAAGCGTGCCAGGATGGGGTGGGTTAGAGTTTTTATCGTCGATAAAGATGAAAACTGGTGCGGAAGGAGGGAGTTGAACCCTCATAACCTTACGGTCATACGCTTCTGAAGCGTACGCGTCTGCCAGTTCCGCCACTTCCGCTTATATTTTAATTTAGTATACCCTCAATTCTCAAATTAGTCAATTATTCGTATATAATTGTGATTTTATATTGGACAAATTGTAAATCAGGTTTACAATTTGTCCAAACATGCTATTTCTTGATTTTTGGGTGATTTTTTGATATAGTGATATATCATATGAAGCAGAATGGAGTCGTTACTAATAGGGCTGCCAGGCGGGATTATTTTATACAGGAGACTGTAGAGGCAGGCATTGAGCTTAAAGGGTGCGAGGTAAAGTCTATAAGGGCTGGCCAGGCGAGTCTGGCTGAGAGCTTTGGTAAAGTAGAGGACAGAGAGATATTTTTGTACCATATGTATGTCAGTCCTTATAAATATACTAAGCAGGAAGAGCAGGATTCACTGAGGCCCAAGAAACTTCTTTTGCATAGACGAGAGATAGAGTATCTCATGGTTCAGGTTTTGCAAAAGCGGCTTGCGCTTATTCCTTTAAGGGTTTATTTTAAGAAGAGTCTTGCGAAAGTCGAATTAGGACTAGCAAAAGGAAAGAAGCACTACGACAAGCGTGAGGCGATCAAGCGCAAGGAAGCAGAGCGCACGATTGCGCGCGCGAAGAGGCACAAAGGATAATTTAAAGGCGAACTATAAGTCAGAAATTTGGTCCCTCGACGCGGCCGCCTTTGGCGGCCTTGCTCGGGATCAAATTTTGCTTCGCAAAATTTGGGGGCGAAAGGTTTCGACTGTGGTAAGCTTGGGAAGAGCAGCATGCCGAGGTTGTCAGGAGGCCTCGAAAAACACCTGGCACATATTAAACGCCAACTACGATGCAGTAGCTGAAGCTGAGGGTATTCTTACCTCCAGCGAGGCGCTCGCTGTTGCCTAATTAATTAGGCAACCCGTCTACAGGTCTTGCCTGCGGGACTTGACAGACGCTATTAGCAGGCTGGGTCATTTCTTTATGTCCTTTTGGAATGGCTGAGGAGCATGAAAAGGGCTTTGTTTGATGATATCCCGTTTACCGGAGCTCATCAGGCGAGACCAAAAGGTAACCTAAGCATGTAGATACTGTTTTTGGGATGCCAGAGGACGCGGATTCGATTTCCGCCGCCTCCACCAAATTGAAAAATCGAAGCCGCAAAAGGGGGTATTAGGGAGTGAGTGTTCGCACGAATAAGTGCGAACAAGCTACGAACGCCGCCGAGAATGTGAGGCGGCTAGATTGTTTCCCCCTATCGGCGTAGTAAACTTCTTTGCGGAAGAAAAGGGAATATTAAGGGAAAAACATCAGGTTTTTCCCTTAAGGAGCGGAGGCTGAGAATTGTCACGAAGTGACAAGCGGGAAGTCGAAGCGACGGATTCCATTTCCGCCGCCTCCACCAATCTCGCCGAAGGCGAGATTGATCCCGAGCAAGCCTAATAATGTGACGAATAGGAACATTATTAGGCGCGTCGAGGGACATCAAAAGATTTCAATTATGGACAATAGACCCATAGGGATATTTGATTCTGGAGTTGGGGGGCTTACTGTGGTTAGGGAGGTTATGAAGGCCCTGCCTAAGGAGCAGATTGTGTATCTGGGTGATACTGCCAGGGTTCCTTATGGCACGAAGTCTAATGAGACGATAAAACGATTTTCAGTCGAGAATGCGCAGTTTCTTAAAAGCTTTAAGGTTAAACTTATAGTGGTGGCTTGCAACACTGCTTCTAGTATTGCATTGCCTGTTTTGAGAAAAAAATTCAAAGTTCCTATTATAGGTGTAATAAAACCTGGCGCGAGAAGTGCTATAAAGGTTACCAGGAATGGCAGGATAGGCGTTATAGGTACGCCGACCACAGTAAAGAGCAAGGCCTATGAAAAGGAGATCAAGCTTCTATCCAGAAATAGTATAATTTCCAGGGCATGTCCTTTATTTGTGCCTCTTGCTGAAGAAGGCTGGTTGAATGGCAAGATCACACTTAGTATTGTAAAAAAATATCTTGAGCCGCTAATGAAAAAAGATATAGATACGCTTGTTCTGGGATGTACGCATTACCCGCTTTTGAAAAATTCAATCTCAAGGATAACTGGGAAAAAGGTGAGGATAGTTGATTCCGCGAGTTCAGTGGCAGAAGAGATTAGAGATGCATTGAAAATGAATAACAGATTAGCATCACGTTCCAAGATTCCTATGCATAGATTCTTTGCAACAGACGCGGTAGAGCAATTCGTAAAGGTCGGACAGAAATTTTTAGGGAAAAAAATCTACAAGGCCAGGAGAGCAGACTATGTATGAGATTCTTGTAAAAGCAGATTTTAGTGGAGCGCATAATCTCAGGGGATATAAAGGCAAGTGCGAAGAGCTGCATGGCCATAACTGGAAGATAGAAGCGAGATTTGAAAGCGATTCTTTAAATGATATTGGCATAGCAGTAGATTTTAAGGTCCTGAAAGCAAAACTTAAGAGTGTGTTAAAAAAATTAGATCATTCGCATCTCAATAAATTGACTTTTTTTAAGAAACAGAATCCCTCTGCGGAGAATATTGCCAGATATATTTTTGAAGAGTTGAAAAAGAAAAAGCTTCCCGTTAAGTCAATATCTGTCTGGGAGTCGGATACCTCGTGCGCTTCATATACGATTTAGCATTCATTATATTCGGTGTGATTTACCTGCCATATCTCGTCGTGACGAAGCGATATAGGTATGGTATGGCCAGCAGATTCGGTATTCTCTCTAAACGCCTCAGGGCCATCTCTTCCAGAGGTAAGGTCATCTGGATACACGCGGTCAGCGTGGGAGAGATGAAGGCAGCGAGTATCTTGGCGCCCCTCTTGCGAGAAAAATTCCCTTCTCATAAAATTATATTCTCGAGCGTGACTCATACAGGAAATAAGGTCGCCAAAACAGTGGCTACGCCAGAGGAAGAGGTCTTTTATCTCCCGTTTGACCTGAGTTTTATTACAAACAAGGTCGTTAAGATTATAAAACCTGAGTTATTCTTGTGTCTTGAGACAGAACTCTGGCCCAATCTTATTTCTTCACTCTACAGGTTCAACGCAAAGATCATCCTGGTAAATGGCAGGATTTCCAACAGGTCTTACATCGGGTATAAAAGGATAAGGCTTATAGTTTCAAGGCTCTTGAGAAAATTTTCTCTTATCCTTATGCAGTCAGACGAGGACGCAGCAAGGGTCCTGGACTTAGGCGCGCCAAAAGAGCGGATCTTTACTGTTGGCAACCTGAAGTTTGATCTCTTGTTATTAGGGCCTGGCAATAGGAGGCACGAGATAAGGGATAAATTAGGCATTGCTAAAGAAGAAATCCTGCTGGTCGCAGGCAGTACGCACAAAGGAGAAGAAGATATAATATTGGATTGTTTTTTAAGATTGAAAGAGGATCATAAAAATATAAAACTTCTTCTAGCGCCTCGCCATGTCGAACGCACACAGGAGATAGAAAACCTTTTGGCCAAGTTTGGCTTAGAGTCTAGAAAGTACTCAAGGGACAAGGGACCCCATACGAAAATCGAAGATTTCGTACGGGGCAGGCAAGGGACAAGGGACAAGGTGCTTGTTTTAGATGTCATAGGCGAGCTTAAAAGCATCTATTCTGCTGCGGATATTGTGTTTATTGGCGGGAGCCTGGTTAAAAAAGGCGGGCAGAATCCTATTGAGCCGGCAGCTTTGTCACGGCCAGTTATATTTGGAAAATACATGTTTAATTTCCGGGATGCGGCAAAATCTTTTCTTGAGAATAAAGGAGCCATCCAGATACAAGATAAAGATGAATTGTATTCTTCTATTAAACTGCTTCTGGATGATCCTGCGGAAAAAAAGAGGCTTGGTGCCAATGCAAAGCATACTGTGGACAAAAATTCAGGCTCCAGCCAGCGCACTATCGATCTTATTCTACCCCTGTCCATAGGTTGACAAATCCCCCTATTTATAATAGAATAATAGCTTATTATATGATGTATATGGAGGCAAGATGAATGCTAAAGACGTTATGGCAACGGATATAGTGACAGTATCTTTATCTACGGGGATACGTGAGATCTACGATATCTTTAAAAAGACTCGCTATGGGGGCATACCAGTTGTTAATGACGAAAGGCGCATTCTCGGTATGATCACAAAGGCGGAGATCCTTGCAGTGCTTTTGCCGGATTATTTTGATATGCTGGGCGAGAACATCATGTTCATAGATGATTTCGGAGCGCTTGATGAGGAGTTTGAATCAATGCCTACGTTTGAGCTATTTGTGGCAGAGGATATTATGAAGAAGGGCGCGATAACCGTAGAAGAGAACGCCTCGCTTTTAAAGATAGTAGCTATGATGTTAAAGAACAATGTCCGCAGGATCCTTGTGGAAAAAGATGGAGTCTTGAAAGGTACAATTACGCGTGGTGACATCTGCAAGGCATTTTTTGAAAATAGGGACATAGGTAGATCATGATCGGTATAATAATAGCCTCGGTAATAGTTCTGGTGGTGCTGTATCTTGTGGCAACTGAAAAGGTGGACAAGGTCATAGCTGTATCGTCTGGCGCGCTTTTGATGATCATATCAGGCAGGATGCTTGGATTTTATTCTCAAACCAAGGCGCTAGAGGCAATAGATTTTAATACATTAGGTCTTTTGCTGGGCATGATGATCATGGCCGCGATACTCAAAAGAACCGGCTTTTTTAATTATATTGCCATCAGTCTGGCAAGGCTTTCAAAAGGAAAACCCTGGGCGCTTATGGCGCTTTTAGGCGTGTCAACGGCATTTCTCTCCATGCTCGTGGACAATGTCACTACAGTCGTAATAATGGTGCCTATCACGATCCTTGTGTGCGACATACTTGGCATTACGCCCCTGCCGATTCTCATGGCAGAGATATTACTTTCGATAATAGGAGGCGTCGCGACGCTGGTGGGCGATCCGCCTAACATATTTATCGGTTCTGCCGCAGGCCTCAGCTTCAATGATTTTTTAAAAAATCTTTTTCCAATAACCCTTGTAACAATATGTTATTCACTTTTTATATTAAAATTCATACACAGGAGACACCTGTCTGAAGAGCCCACGAATTTTAAAGCAGTATTGAATATAGACGCGCGCAAGGCAATAAAGGATCCTAAGGGAATGGTAAAGTGTTTAATAGCGCTTGCCGTTACATTTACATTGTTTTTCTTTCATGATCATATTGGTCTATATCCGTCATTCATAGCCTTGATCGGCGCGGGCCTCGCGTTCGTGTTATTGCAGCCTGATCCCGAAGAGATATTCCATGATGTTGAGTGGGGGGTTCTGGCATTCTTCGCCTGCTTTTTTGTTATTATAGGCGGACTTCAGGAAACAGGCATCCTGTCGCAGATCGCAAAAAAGACAGCTATTTTGGCAGAGGTAGATATCAGATTATATAAAGTGGCGCTATTATGGATGACAGGGATATTCTCATCAATAATAGGCGCGGTGCCCCTTACGATGGTCATGCTGCCTATCATGAAGACGATTTCAGGCTTAGGCATAAATGGCGATTCATTGTGGTGGATACTTGCCATGGGCGTTGGTTTTGGGGCAAATGGCTTACCTGTTGGCCACGCAGCGAGTATTCTGGGCATAGCAATAAGCAAAAAATCCAGAAGTCCTATCACCATCAAGGCATGGCTTTCTTCAGGCACAGTAGTAGCTGTAGCAGCCCTTGTCTTCATCAGCATCCTGATCTTCGCGGGATTCTTTTAAAAATGAAAATCTTACTCATACCTTTTTCATTTCTCTATTACGCGGTCATTTCTATCAGGAACTTTTTTTATAAGATAGGCATTTTTCGTTCGTACAGGCTCGACGCAAAGGTCATAAGCGTGGGCAATATCACCTGGGGCGGCACTGGAAAGACACCAGCAGCCGCATTTATAGCAAATCTTCTTTTTGGCCGTGGACTAAAGCCAGCGATTTTATTAAGAGGATATGGTGATGATGAAGAGATACTTTATTCAAAATTGGCGCCTGCTATTCCTGTTGTGGCGGGGAAGGATAGGGTTGAGACAGGAAAGGCTATACTAGCAGGTCGTTCAGTAAAGACTATTTTGCTGGACGATGGCTTTCAATACAGGCGATTAAAAAGAGATCTGGATATTGTCTGCATAGATGCCACAGATCCATTTGGCAATGGCTGGGTCATACCAGCTGGTTCAATGCGCGAGGGCATGAGTAGCCTGAGGCGAGCGGATATCTTTTTGATCACAAAGGTTGATCTGGCGCACGATAAAAATGGATCAAAGGAGCTGGAGAAGACCCTTAAGAAAATAAATCCAAAAGCAGCTATCTTAAAATCCAGCCACAGCCCCCAGTATTTTTATAGACTCTCTGATGATAAGATCGTTGATGGGACAAAGTTAAAGAATAATAGTGTTGCGCTTCTCTCAGCGATCGGTAATCCTGACGCATTTGAAAAGACTATCTTGAGTCTTGGATTAAAATTCAAAAAACATTTCATCTTCCGTGACCATCATTGGTACAAAGAAGGCGACTTGAAGAAAATAGAGAACTATTGCAGTAAAAATGGAATAGACACAATAATCACAACAGAAAAAGACGCGGTAAGACTTTCCCTTGTCCCTTGTCCCTTGTCCCTTGTCCCTGTGTTGGTTTTGCGCGTCCAACTCGAAATAACTGAAAATGAACAAGGATTCTATAATAGACTTTCTGGGATTTGTACTGGTTAAGGTGTTCAGCGCTATTCTTTGCTGTATGCCTTTAGGGGCCGTGCTATGGATAGGCCGGCGTGGCGGAGATCTCGCGCGTCTAGTTAATGTTAAGCGCCGATCTATAGCGTACGCTAATCTAAAATCCGCTTTTCCTGAAAAGGGCTCACGTGAGATCAAAGAGATATTGAAGTCACATTACAGAAATCTTGGCTCAAGTGTTGTAGAGTTATTGAAATTGCCTGTTATGGGCAAAAAATATTTAAATACACATGTGCGCATTGAGAATTTTGACAGGATCAATGATGTGATAGAGAAGGGTAAAGGAATTATTCTTCTTGCGGCGCATTTTGGGAATTGGGAGATAGCGTCACTGGCTGTTAGCGCGAGAGGAAAGAACATCTCTATCTTTGTACGGAAACAAAAATATGTACGACTCAATAGATTATTGAATCAATACAGAGAGATGAGCGGATGCAATGTTATTACAAAGGGATTTTCAATTAGAGATATGATAGGGATCCTTAGAGATAAAGGCGTTGTGGCTATGCTCGTTGATCAGGATGCGGGGGCAAAAGGCGTGTTCGTTGATTTTTTGAACAGGCCTGCTTCTACGGCACAAGGGCCGATCAGCTTTGCCGTGAAAACAGGCGCCGCGATCCTTCCTACGTTTCCTCGGCGTTTAGGTTGCGCGGAGCATGTTTTAGAAATCGATGAGCCATTAAAGTTAATAAATACTGGCAATAAAGAAGAAGATCTGAAGGCGAATTTGAGAAATGTCACTAATATCTTCGAAGATCGTATAAAGAGATTTCCTGACCAGTGGCTATGGTCGCACAAGAGGTGGAAATCTTCGCCCCAACGCACTGTCCTGGTTTTAGACGATGGCAAGGCAGGACATCTTAATCAGGCATTGGCTGTGGCAGAGATGGTAAAAGAGGCTTTAGGTTCGAGACTCAAGGCACGAGGAATAAAAGAACAGCCTATTGTTAAGATCAAGGTGGCGAAAGTAGAATTCAAAAATAAGCTGACGAGAAGGCTTTTAGATATGGCGAGTTTTTTTGCTGGAAAGCGATGCCAAGGGTGTTTACGATGTATGAAGTTTTGTTTAAAGAAAGAAAGCTTCAATGAGATCAAGGGATATGCTGATATAGTCATCTCTTGCGGCGCTTCTACTGTAGCCGCGAGTACATTTTTAAAATACGAGAATAACGCGAAGGGCATTGTGATCATGAAGCCAGGATTGGGACGAAGCAGGAAGTTTGATTTAGTTATTTTGCCGAGACACGATGCATCTCAGAAGCCTAAATCGAATATGCTTATTACAGAGATTGCGCCGAATAGGGTTAGGGACAAGGGACATGGGACAAGGGACATGGGGGTTGGGTTGCTTGTTGGAGGAGATGCGAAAAACTTCAAGTTGAAAAAAGAGGATGTTGAGAAAGTGGTGGATGGAGTATTGAAGATCGGGCGGGATTTGTTTGTTTCTACTTCCAGGAGGACTTCGCCTGAAATAGATGGACTTATTAAAGAAAAATTAGGCGAAAAATGTAAATCATTAGTAATAGCAAACGAGAATAATAAACAAGGCGCGGTGCAGGAGATTTTTGACAAGAGCGAGGTTATAATTGTTTCGCCAGAATCTATATCCATGATCTCAGAGGCAGTGAGTTCTGGTAGGCATGTTGTAGTCTTTGGCAAGGCAGAGGGAAAGTACAATCAAGCTATTGCAAATCTCGAGGTACAGGGTTACATAAAAACTTCTACATCAGACAAGATTTGCGATACAGTAAAACAGATTTTGACAGAAAAGCCAGAAGCAAAGAAACTCGAAGATAAAGAGAAGATACTGAAGAGGCTAATAAGCTTAATATGACCTAACTTTACTTGGCAAGGCTGGACCTCGGCTTTTTTAAAAAAGCCGAGGTCCAGCCTTGCCAAGTAAAGTTAACGGGAATAACGGAACTAACGGACATAACGGACTAAACGAATGAATATCTTACAAATATTACCAATGTTAGATGTGGGTGGAGTGGAGACAGGGACTGTGGATCTGTCTAAGGAGCTTATTAAGCGAGGGCATAAGGTCATTGTTGTATCTGGCGGCGGCAAAATGGTAAGTGAGCTTTTGGACATGAAGGCAAGGCATATCAAACTTCCAGTATATAAAAAATCCTTGCTTACAGTCATTGCCATGGTCAAGGCGCTGGAGCGGATTATAAAAGAAGAGCGTGTGGATATTGTGCATGCCCGTTCCCGCGTACCAGCTATTATCGCGTTCTTTGCAACACGGCGCACCAGCGCCAGCTTCATTACTACCGCGCATGGTTATTACTCAACGCATCTTTTGAGCAGGGTCATGGGCTGGGGCAAATTTGTAATCGTAGCCTCTAATGTTATAGGCCGCCATATGATAGAGGATTTTGGCGTGGCGCGCGAGAGGATAAGATTTATTCCAAGGGGAGTTGACCTTGAGAAGTTTAGATTTAACCCGATAGACGCATCGCGCCAGAAGACAGAATACAAGATAGGTATTATCGGCAGGATCACGCCTATAAAAGGCCATGCCTTTTTTTTACAGGCGATCGCAAGGGTGGTGCGCATATTTCCAAAGGCAAAGATATTGATCGTGGGAGACGCGCCTAAGGGTAAGCCTGAGTACAAGGAAAATCTAAAGGCATTGATACGAAAACTCAACATAGAAAAGTTCGTAGAGTTTTTAGGATCCAGGCACGATATACCTGAGATCATATCCGGGCTGGATCTTTTGGTGCTGCCGTCTGTGGGCCAGGAGGCATTTGGCAGGGTCATTATCGAGGCAGGCGCATGCGGCGTGCCAGTGATAGCGACTCGCATAGGTGGTGCTGTAGATATCATAGAGGATAAAAAGACAGGCATGCTTGTAAAGCCGGGCGACATAATGGAGATGGTGGATTCTATCGTGAAGCTCTTGAAGGATCGCAGCCTTGCTAGGGGCCTTGCGATCGAGGCGAGGAAAAAAGTTGAGAAGGAGTATAGCCTGATTCGCATGGCTGAGCGCACAATAAAGCTTTACGAAGAGGCATCCAGGAAGAAAAGGATCCTGGTGATAAAAATAGGCGCAATAGGTGATGTGATACTTGCGGTGCCGAGTCTAAGGGCGATCAGAAATAGTTTTCCAGACGCGTTTATTACAGTCCTCATAGGTACTGAATCCAGGCATGTATTGAAAAGGTGCCCGCATATAGATGATCTGATACTTTATGACAGGAGAGATAGAGATAGGGGAATCAGGGGATTGGGGAAGATCTCAAACATTGTGAAGCGCAAGGCCTTTGATAGGTCTTTTGATTTTCAGAATAATAGAGCCAGCCATATCATTGCATGGCTGGGCGCTATACCTAATCGTTTTGGCTATCGCAATAATAAGTTTGGATTTTTGCTAAATCATGGATTAAGGCATTTGAAGATCGATGCAGGGCCTGTTGAAGATCAATTCAGGGTGCTTAAACGATCAGGCATCAACACCATAGGCGTTTCTAAACGTCTGGAGGTATGGCCTACAAAAGAGGATTCTCTGTACGTGGAAAATCTTTTAAAGAATGAATGGGTGAGGGAAAATCAGATCCTGGTGGGTATTAATATTGGCTCGAGCTGGAAGACAAAGACATGGCCTTTAAAAAATTTAGCAAGGCTTTCAGATATGCTGGCTGCAAAGGACATCAGGGTGATTCTTACAGGATCAAAGAAAGAATCAGACCTGGCCGCGGATGCTATGAAACTAACGCATAGCAAGGTGATCAATATAACTGGAAAGACGACCCTGACACAGCTGGCAGCATTGATAAAAAAATGTAAGGTGTTTATTACAGGAGATAGCGCTCCTATGCATATTGCCTCGGCAATGGATGTAAATTTCATTGCGCTGTTCGGACCCACTGATCCCAGGAGGCATTTTGAGCCAACACCTAAAGGTATTGTGATACAAAAAAAGGTAAATTGCGGGCCATGCTACAAGGCCGAGTGTAAAAAGCATATATGTATGGAGAAGATCGGTGTGGATGAGGTTTTTAAATTAATTATGGGGAAGATATGAAGATATTATTAATTACTACACATTTAAATATCGGCGGTATTGGCACGTATACTGTCAGCCTGGCAAGGGCATTGAAGAAAAAAGGGAACGAGGTTTTTGTTGCCTCCAGCGGAGGGGTGTTATTATCTGATCTGGCAGCTAGCGGAGTTTCGCATATAAAGATCAACATGCTCACCAAATCAGAGTTAAGCCCTAAGGTCCTGGCGTCTATTTTTGAGCTCCGAAAAGTAGTCAAGAAAATGAACATAGATGTAATACACGCGCAGACGCGCGTTGCTCAAGTCATAGGATTTTTTGTCTCAAAATTATGCCGCAAGGCCTTTGTCACGACCTGTCATGGATTTTTTAGGCCAAAGATAGGAAGGCGGATTTTGCCTGCGTGGGGCGATCGCGTGATCGCGATAAGCGATGCAGTAGAAGGGCACCTGATAAAAGATTTTCATGTACGCAAGGACAGGATTTCCTTGATCTATAATGGGGTCAATGCCATGAAATTCCTCAAGGATTTTTCAAAAGAGGAAAGAGATGCGCTAAAGGATAAATTCGGGATCCGCAAAGACCATTCGATTATAGGCACAATAGGCAGGTTCACGCCTGACAAGGGGCAGGATGTGCTTTTGCACGCGCTTTTTGAGATATTAAAACAAAAGCCGAATGTTCAGCTTATTTTTGTCGGCGATGGCAAGGAGCGCTTAGAGATGATAGACATGGCGCAGCGTCTGGGCCTGTCAAACAATGTAATATTTGTAAAATCACAGATATCCACAGTCAATATTCTCTCTGTGATTGATGTATTTATGTTTACGCCGAAGAGAAAAGAAGGCCTGGGGCTCGCGCTTTTAGAGGCGCTTGCGGCAGGCAAGCCTGCAGTGGCTACAAATGTGGGCGGCGTCTCAAGCATTATCAAGGATGGTATCAATGGTTTTCTGGTCGAGCCTTCAAGGCATAAACTTCTGGTCGAGCCCACAGTGAGATTGTTAAAAGACAAGGCCCTTTATGAAAAGATGTCTCAGGCTGGCAGGGAGATGGTGATACAGAAATTTTCGATCAATGGCATGGCGGATAAGGTTGAGAAGCTGTATGGAGAGGTTTCGGAAAGTTACAAATGAAAAGATGGCGTCGTTTTGCAATCTTAATAGTCTTTGTAATAGCTGGATTTTTGTGGGCCAAAGAGCAGTATGTTGTGCCTGTTATTATGTATCACAAGATTAATGATAAGGCTGGGATTTCCAAATTAAACGTTACTCCGGAAAGTTTTAGAGATCAGATCTCTTTTTTAAAAAGGCACGACTATAATATTGTAAAACTTGAGGAGTTGGCTGAGTTAGTAAGAGAAAATAAAATCCCTTATAAGACAATCGCGATTACATTTGATGACGGATATGAGAATAATTACACATGCGCCTATCCTGTTTTAAAGGAGCTGGGGATCCCAGCCACGATTTTTATATCACCTGCGCTTATAGGCTATGAGGGATATTTGACATGGGATCAGATCATTGAGATGTCTGAAAGTGGCGTTATATCTATTGGCAGTCACGCGATGACGCACGCGTATCTGCCAGGTTTAGCAGAGCAGAAGTTAGATATAGAGATAGCTGATTCCAAGCGCGCAATAGAAACCCATATTAGAAAAGCGGTTTTTTCATTCAGCTATCCTATAGGCGCTTTTGATGATCGCGCAAAAGAAAAAGTCAGGAAAGCAGGGTATAGAATCGCAGTAGCCACTAATCCAGGGAACGATTATCCAGACCATGATCTCTTTGCGATGAAACGCGTGCGCATATCCAGGACATCGGATAGCATGCTCGTATTCTGGATAGAGACATCTGGGTTTTATACGTGGGTAAAGGAACATCGGGACGAGGACTGATGAAACGCATACTTATTGTAAATGTTAATTGGCTAGGAGATACGATTTTTGCAACACCATTCATAAGGGCTGTAAAAGAAAGTTCTCCAGGTTCTTATGTGGCTATACTTACGCATTCGAGATGTAAAGAGGTGCTTGAAAACAATCCCCATATAGACGAGATTATTACATATGATAGGGGCAAATTTTCACTTATTTTACACCTAAGATCGAGGCGTTTTGATACAGCATTTATATTGCGCAGGTCTTTGAGCAGGACCATACTTCTTTTTCTTTCAAGGATACCCAATAGGATAGGATACGACAGTAAGAAATCGGGATTCTTGCTGACAAAGAAAATAGCGTTGCCATCCAAGGATTTACACAGAGTAGAGCATTTTTTAGACATTGCAAGAGGTGTAGGCATAAGACCGAAAAGCGTAAATTATGATTTTTTCATTTCAGATAAAGACAGGGCTGAGGCAAAGAATATTTTAAAGGACCTGGGAATTAAAGATAATGAAGATTTTATAGTGCTAAATCCTGGCGGCAACTGGGATTTAAAGAGATGGCCTGCTAAAAACTTTGCCATGCTGGGCGATAAGATAGATATAAAGGTGATTTTGGCTGGCGCAGAAAAAGATATAAAACTGTGCCAGGAGATTGCTAGTATGATGAAGAAAAAACCAATACTTATTTGCGGCAAGACAGATCTAAAGACGCTTGGCGCAGTCTTTGAAAGGGCAAAAAAGGTCGTGTCCAGTGACTCTGGGCCCATGCATATCGCAGTAGCAGTAAATTCAAGCGTTGTCGCGTTATTTGGCCCAACATCGTCTCGAATAACAGGCCCTTACGGGGACGGCGATTACAGGATTTTACAGAAGAAGATAGATTGCGAGATCCCATGTTACAGACTTTCATGTAAGGACAATAAATGTATGAGCAATATAAGCGTCAATGATGTGGTGGAGGCGATTTCATGAAGATCATTTTTATTACGCTCAGTAATATAGGGGACGTGATCTTGACCTTGCCGGTCTTAACCGCGCTAAAGGATAATTTTCCTGGAGCAAAGATAGATGTCGTGGTCGGGCCAAGGCCAAAGCATGTCTTTGCCAAAGATCCTCGAATTAATAGGATCTTTACATACGATAAACACGCTTCCTTAAAAGATAAGATAGCCTTTGTGAGCAAACTAAGGAAAGAAAAATACGATCTGGCAGTGGATATGAGAAATAGCCTCCTGCCTATTTTAATCGGCGCTAAAAAAAAGACGCTTCTTTTTTCTAAAAATAAAAAGATACATAAAAGATCAGCGCATTTAGAAAAATTGAGCAGTTTCGGAATAAAATATAAGAATAAGCAGAACATCTATATTTCTGATGAAGATAAAAGATTCGTAGATAAGCTGCTCGAGGAAAATGGGGTTAAAAAAGGGGATGTTATTTTAGGTATAAGCCCTGGATCCCGCAGTTCCCTGAAGCGATGGAGCGCAGATGGATTTATAGAGGTAATAAATGAGGTGTTGAGGCAAGGAAGGTATAAGATTGTTCTTATAGGAGAGTCTAATGAGAGGGTATTTTCTCATAAGGATGTTATTGACTTAACTGGCAAGACAAATCTAAATCAACTTTTTGCATTAATAGAGAGGATGCAGCTGCTTTTGACCTGTGATAGCGCTAGCTTACATATTGCATGTGATCTGGGTGTGAAGGTCATTGCAATATTCGGGCCAACAGACGCTCGCGAGTATGGCCCTACAGGCAAAGACGACGTAGTCATACGCAAGGATCTCAAATGCAGTCCATGCAAAAAGGCACTTTGCAAATTCAACCACGAGTGCATGAGCCAACTTAGCGCCCAGGAGATAACTTTACATTTAAGGTAAGACCTTAAATGTAAAGTAGGCCGGGTTTAAACCCGGCCTACAAGAGGGGTTGCGGGGATGCCAAGTGTCAAGTTAAGGCAAAGGATATGAGGATACTTGTTATCAGGACAGATAGGATTGGGGATGTGGTGCTTTCTACGCCTGCGATTACAGCGATACGGAAGGCCTATCCGGACGCGTATATTGCTGTAATGGTCTCTTCGCAGGCCAAAGAGATCGTAAAAGGCAACCCATATATAAATGAAGTAATCGTATATGATAAAAAGTGTATTTTTCATGCGTTGCGCTTTGCGAATTGGTTAAGGGAAAAGAGATTTGACCTGGCGCTAATTCTACATTCTACAAATAGGGTAAATCTGATAACCTTTTTAGCAAGGATTCTAAAAAGGGTAGGATATGCACGAGGCAAGATGGATTTTCTTTTGACAGATAAGCTGGAATACACGAAGCGGCTCGGAGAAAAGCACGAGGCAGAATATTCTCTGGATGTATTGCGTTCGCTCGGCATAGATGTAGAGTCCTCTCCTTTAGTTGTGCCAGTTAACAAGGAGAATGAAAAACATATTGAGGAGTTGGGATTAAAAAAGGACGGGAAGTTTATCGTGATCCATCCAGGAGCGAGTCATATCTCAAAGATATGGCCTGCTGAAAAATTTGCAAAGGCAGCAGATATCTTGATCGAAAGATTTAGCGTGCAGGTAATATTGATTTCAGGCCCTCAACAGGTCAATATAGGAGATAAGGTCAGGTCTTTGATGAAAAATAAACCTATCTTTTTGTGCGGTAAAACATCGGTCGGGGATCTGGCAGCGCTTTTTAAGAGAACGAAGCTATTTATATCAAATGATTCCGGACCAGTTCACATAGCGTGTGCAATCGGCACACCTGTAGTCTCTATTTTTAGCAGAAACGAAAGGGGCCTGAGTCCTAAGAGATGGGGGCCGCTCGGAACCAAAACCGCAGTGCTTCATAAAGATGCGGGTTGCGCTCCTTGCCTCGCGCATAATTGCAAAAAAGGTTTTTTGTGCCTTAACTCTATCACTGTGGAAGAACTTATTGAAAAGGCAGGTAAATTTCTATGAGAGTGAGATCGATTTTAATATTTCTTGTTATATTTTTGACATTAGGATGTGGTTCTGCGACAAGATATAGGATTATAAAGAGCTCCGAAGAGGTCGAGATAAAGGCCCCAACAAAGGAATTGCATGTGGGCGAAAAACTTACCTATAAGGCAGAATGGCTTGGCATGGATGTTGGTATTGCCACATTGTCTGTGGAGGGGATCACAGAGCGCAACGGCCGCAAGGTCTATCATATACTTGCGTTGGCAGAGAGCACACCTATCATCTCAAAGATATATAAGGTAGAAGACAGGGTCTCTACCTATATAGATGTAGAAGAACTTTATCCTGTGAGATTCGAAAAGAAACAGCGAGAAGGCGGCTATCGCTCAGACGAATACACAGATTTTTATCAGGAAAAAGGTAAGGCAGTATATTTTTCGAGACTCAACCACAGCAAAAAAGAATATGATATACCTAAGAGGGTGCAGGATACATTGAGCTGTATGTATTATCTTAGGTTGCAGGATGTAGAGATAGGAGGTTCGGTTTTTGCAGACGTGATCGCGGATGAAAAGAATTATCTCCTGGAGGCCAAGATACATAAGAAGGGTATCATAAGTATTAAAGATGTAGGTGAGTGGGAGGCCTTTATGGTCGAGCCGTTGCCGTGGTTTCAGGGAAAGATCAAGCGCAAGGCAAAGGCCACTATGTGGTTTTCAGCAGACGAGAAAAGGATACCGCTTTTAATGGTGACAAGCGGTATACCGTTTGTGGGCACTGTTAAAATAACGCTTCAAAAAATAGAGTATATTGACACTGAAAAGAAGTAATGTTAGAATAGCATATGCCTAAAGATAGACTTCAGATAGATTTAGCTAAACTCAAGACCTATCCTATATCAAAGAGGAAGAGCAAGGTCCGGCACCAGGATTTTGCAAAATCCCCTTCTAAGGACGCGTCTTTCTCTGATTTTTTAAAGACCCTTCCTAACATACTTGCTGGCAATAGTTTCAGAGAAGTCGTGGACGCGATTGTCTCGGCGCATAAAAAGAAAAAACCTGTAATAGTAATGATGGGTTCTCACGTAATAAAATGCGGGCTTAATCCAGTTATCATAGAGCTCATAAAGAAAAAGGTGATTACCGCTATTGCGCTGAATGGCTCTGGCGCGATACATGATTTTGAGATCGCACTTATTGGCAAGACCTCAGAAGATGTCGAAGTCTCTCTCGAGGATGGAAGTTTTGGCATGGTAAAAGAAACAGCTCTTTATCTAAACGGTGCGTTCGGCGAGGCAGTTGAGCGCGAGATCGGCGCTGGCCAGGCAATAGGCCGGGTGATAGAGGAAGAGAAATTGTCTTTTAAGAATTTGAGCCTTTTGTATAATTGTGTAAAACAGAATGTGCCGGCCACTGTGCATATTGCAATAGGTACTGACATCATACACCAGCATGCGAGCTGCGATGGAGCGAATCTAGGAGAGGCCTCGCTCAGGGATTTTCATGATCTTATAGAAGTGGTCTCAATGCTTGGTGATGGCGGAGTGGTATTAAACATCGGTTCCTCAGTGATTTTACCAGAGGTATTTTTAAAGGCCTTGAATGTAGCGAGAAATCTCGGTCATAAGGTCAAGAATTTCACCGCGTGTAATTTTGATATGATAAATCATTATAGGCCTTATCAGAATGTGGTGAAGCGCCCTATAAAATCAGGCGGCGCAGGCTATACCATTATTGGCCACCACGAGATAATGATACCACTTCTCGCCCAGGCGATTGTTGAAAAACTATGAAGAAGAAAGATAAATTCAAAAAAATTATATCAAAATTTTCCAAGGCAAATGTCTTAGTGATAGGCGATTTGATCCTGGATGAATTTTTATGGGGCGATGTATCAAGGATCTCGCCAGAGGCGCCGGTCCCTGTTGTGCGAGTGAAGTCAGAGTCATTTATGCCAGGTGGCGCGGCAAATGTGGCGAATAATATTCACGCGCTTGGCGGCAAGGCATATCTGGCAGGCGTAGTGGGCATGGATGAGCGCGGCAGGATCCTTACAAGTGAACTCGCTAAGAAGGACATGGATGTAGAAGGCATAGTTATTGACGGTGAAAGGCCTACTACATTGAAGACAAGGGTTATAGCGCATCATCAGCAGGTCGTGAGGATCGACAAGGAAAAGATGGATGGCCTGAGCAGTGGCCTGATCGAGCAGATCACTGATTATGTAAAAGAGATAATATGCAATATCGACGCTATCATAATAGAAGATTATGGCAAGGGTGTTGTGACGCCGAAGCTCCTGCAGGAGGTCTTGAGATTGGCCAGACGGCATAAAAAAATAGTGACAGTGGATCCCAAAGAAGAGCATTTTCATTATTATAAAGGTGTCTCAGCGATTACTCCGAATCACCATGAGGCAGGGCAGGCAGTCGGGATAAAGGCAAAGGATGCAGAGAGCATTGCCAGGATAGGCAAGGTATTGCTTAATAAACTGAAGTGCGAGGCAGTATTGATGACGCGCGGCGAGGATGGCATGCAGCTTTTTGAAAAACAGGGCCGCGTTACGCATATTCCAACATTTGCGCAGGATGTGTTTGATGTCTCAGGCGCAGGCGATACAGTGATAGGCACTTTTACTTTGGCGCTTGCAGCTGGCGCAAACATGGTTGATGCAGCGCGCATCTCGAACACCGCAGCAGGTATTGTCGTAGGCAAAGTCGGCATTGCCGTGGCAACACAGGAAGAGATTCTTGCGAGGATGAAATAATTATGGAAGCAATCGGCATAATTCCAGCTAGATTTGGGGCAACAAGGTTTGAAGGCAAACTATTGGCGGATTTCTGTGGTAAGCCAGTGATCCAGCATACATGGGAGAATGCCAGGAAGTCAAAAGCAATCGAAGACCTTATAATAGCTACTGACGATAAGCGGATCTATAATGTTGCTAAAGGGTTTGGCGCAAAGGCCATATACACGTCAAAGGCACACAAAAGCGGTTCAGATAGACTAACCGAAGCAGTCGCATCTATTGATGCAAATATCGTGGTGAATATCCAGGCAGATGAGCCACTCATGCATCCTGCAATGATAGATGATGTAGTTGATGCTATTCAAAAAGATAATACAATACAAATGGCAACACTTTGTCATAGGATCAGTGACGAGCACGAGCTTTTAAATCCGAATGTCGTAAAGGTAGTATTTGACCGAAAGGGTCTTGCACTATACTTTTCGCGCGCAGCTATACCATATGGTTCGCGAAATACTAATAACTACAAGCACATTGGGCTTTACGCTTATACAAAGGATTTTCTTTTTACCTTTAAGAGTTTGCCGCAGTCAAGGCTTGAAAAAATAGAAAAATTAGAACAGCTCAGGGTGATCGAGAATGGTTATAAGATAAAGGTGATAGAGACAAAACATGATACTGTTGGCATAGATACGCCTGAGGATCTGGTCAAGGCAACAGAGCTTGTAAAAGGATCAAGGCAGTTGAGTTTCTTATGACAAAAGAGATAAAGATAAAAAACATAAAGATAGGCGCTAAGAATCCTATTGCCTTGATTGCAGGGCCTTGCGTGATAGAGAGCGAGAAGCACGCGGTAGATCATGCAAAGGCAATAAAAGAGATCTGCGAAAAACAGGAGATACCTTTTATTTTTAAATCCAGCTATGACAAGGCAAACCGCTCGAGCATAAATTCTTATAGAGGTCCTGGCGTTACTAATGGGTTGGAGATTTTGGCAAAGATCAAAAAGGATCTTGGCGTACCTGTTGTGAGCGATGTTCATTGCAGGACTGAGCTAGCGGAGGCAAAGAAAGTTTTGGATATGATCCAGATACCTGCATTTTTGTGCAGGCAGACTGATTTTATTATGGAGATCGCAAAAGCAGCCAAAGTAGTGAATATAAAAAAGGGCCAGTTCCTGGCACCGTGGGATATAAAAAATGTTTTGGAAAAAATCGAATCCGCGGGAAATAAAAATATAATTATTACAGAGCGCGGCACCACATTTGGTTATAATAATCTTGTAAGTGACATGCGCTCATTGCAGATCTTGGCCAAGTATGGATATCCTGTAATTTATGATGCAACTCACAGCGTGCAGCTTCCAGGTGGCGAAGGCGTTGTTTCTGGTGGAGAGCGGCAGTTTGTATCAGGCCTTGCACGTGCAGCAATAGCCATGGGCTGCGACGGCCTATTCCTCGAGGTTCACAAAGATCCAGACAAAGCCCCCTGCGATGGACCGAATATGATTGATTTAAAAACACTAGAGAAATTATTGAAAGAAATAAAAAAAATAGATAAGGTTGTGAAATGTTGAAAAAACGCGCAAAGCAAGTTCTGAAAATCGAAGCGGATTCTATTAGACGTCTTTCTTCTCGCATAAACAAAGATTTCGAGAAGGCAGTTAAGCTTATCTTTGCCTGTAAAGGCCAGGTAGTTGTAACAGGCATGGGCAAGGCTGGTATTATTGGCAACAAGATCTCAGCCACACTTGCCTCCACTGGCACGCCTAGCCTGTGGCTACATTCAGGAGAGGCGATTCACGGTGATCTTGGCCGCGTAAGAAAACAGGATGTTGTGGTTGCTATCTCAAATAGCGGAGAAACAGAAGAGATTGTACGACTTATCCCAAATATAAAAAAGCTCGGCGCAAAACTTATTGCCATAACAGGAAATCCGCGTTCAACCCTTGTCAAGAATAGCGATGCCACACTTGATGTATCCATAAAAGAAGAGGCGTGTCCCTTAGGCCTTGCGCCAATGGCAAGCACCACTACCATGCTTGCAATGGGCGATGCGCTTTGCGCTGCCTTGATCGACAAGCGAGGTTTTAAAAAGACGGACTTTGCGTTTTTACATCCTGGCGGAAGCCTTGGAAAGCAGCTTCTTCTAAAGGTAGAAGATATAATGCGAAAAGGCGCTCAGAATCCAATAGTAAAAGAAAATGCCAAGGTAAAGAGTGTACTTTTAAAGGTTACAAAAGCCCGTGCTGGAAGTGCCACAATAGTTGATGCAAATGGAAAACTCAAAGGCATATTTACAGACGGTGATTTAAGAAGACACCTGGAAGAAGGGCATGACCCTTCAAAGAAAAAAGTAAAAGACATAATGACAAAAAATCCAAAGGCCCTGAGAAAAGGCCGCCTCGCAGTAGAGGCGCTCAGGATTTTGCGAGAACATAAGATAGACGAGATCCCAATAGTAGATGAAAAAGGCCGCGCAATAGGCCTGGTGGATGTGCAGGATCTTCTAAAGGCAGGACTTGTATGAAATCCCAATACTACCAATACTACCAAATCCCAAATAAATCCAAAATCCCAAATCCCAAGACATGTTTGGGATTTTGAAATTGGGATTTATTTGGTAGTATTGGTATTTATTGGGATTTGGGATTTTTCATGATGTTATGATAGAAGAAAAAGCAAGAAAAATAAAGCTATTAATCCTCGACGTCGATGGTGTATTGACCGACGGCCGTATCGTATACGACAACTTTGGCGATGAGCTGAAGTTTTTCAATGTAACCGATGGCCTGGGCGTATTTCTTCTTCGTAAGGCTGGCATAAAGACAGTCATCATAACTGCTAAAAAAACCAAGGCAGTGCTAAAAAGGGCAAAGGATATGCGCGTCGCAGAAGTGTATTCAAATCACCATAAACTTGGCATCTACAAAAAGGTCTTGAGAAAATTCCACGTAAAAGACGAAGAGGTCTGTTTCATGGGAGACGATCTACTTGACCTACCCCTAATAAAGCGAGCAGGCCTTGCAGTTTCACCTCCAAATGCAGTAGACGAGGTAAGAAACCTCTCTCACTACACCACCCAAAAACACGGTGGCAAAGGCGCAGTCCGCGAACTCATCGAGCTAATCCTCAAATCCCAGGGTCTCTGGGACAAGGCAATCTCCGCATATACAAAATAATTTTAGGGGTTGCGCAGCAAGTCGTGGGTACCTATTTTTCTTAAATAGGCAGTATTGTTTATCCTCTGGTACGTTATTCTGTAATTATTAGAAACTCTGATCTCATATATATCTTTTTGGCCTACCATTTTTTTATGCCCCAGAGATGGATGTGAAGGATTTTCTTGAAGGAACTCTATGGCCTTTTTGGCCTTCTCTTTGATTTCTTCAGGGAGTTTTTTGTAGAGCCTTATGAATGTCTGGGTGGTTTCTATGTGCATTACTCATCCAGTTTCTTAAATAGTTTTTTGAGATTTTTTGTCTTTGTGACACGGCCTTTTTTGATATCCTCATGGGCTTCAGACTCTTCCTTTTGCCACTCGGGTGTATAAAAATAGGCCTGGTCCTTGGGTATTACAATCTGCGGTTCTAGCACGATTTTCCTGTCCTTTACTCTTATATCGAGATAATCATTGATATGAAGATGGAGGTTTTTTATTACCTCTCTAGGCAGGGCAATCTGGTAGTTTTGCCCTAATTTCCTTAACATGACAACCACCCCTCTTTCCATATCAATTATACCATATTTTCATATTTTGTCAATATATTAAAATATTATATTCTCTCATCAGTGATGAGAGTTTTGACTAATCCCTTATATATAGACACATCTCGAGGCCCATTTTCTTTCAAGAAAATAAAATATTTTTCCCTGACCTTGTAGAAATATGGATTATCAGGTAAACTTATATGACTGCGCTTAATAAGGCAAGGGGCGAGAAGCCTGACTTAATCATAATGGACTTAATGCTTCCTAAGCTGGATGGTTTTAAGGTGAGCGCTATGCTTAAGTTCGACGAAAACTATAAAGATATACCTATAATAATACTCACTGCGCGTGCTGGTGAAACAGATAAGAAAAAAGGCAAGGACGTGCATGCAGACGCTTATATAACTAAGCCGTTTGAGCCAGAAGCGCTCTTAGCAAAGATAAAGGAGCTATTAAAATGAGAAAGATTTTAATTGTTGATGATGAAAAGGATTTACTCGAGACCCTGGCGTATCGTCTAAAGAGTAGCGGCTACGAAGTTATTACTGCGGGAGACGGCCAGGAGGGCATGGATAAGGCAAAAAAAGAGCGCCCTGATCTGATCATACTGGATTTTATGCTGCCTAAGATGCCTGGCTATGATGTGTGTAAGGCCTTAAAGTCCGACGAGAAATATAAAAAGATACCAGTGCTTATGTTTACAGCGCGGGCACAGGAAACAGACGAGGAAAAGAGCAGACAGGCAGGGGCCGAGGCATATATAACAAAGCCGTTTGAATCCAAGGAACTTCTCGCTAAAATTAAAAAACTACTAGGGGAATAGAGAGAGGATCATGAAAGAGTCGCAGAGAGAAATTCGAGAGTTAAAACAATCACTTTTAAGGGCGAATAAGGATATTGAAAAGCTCTCTAAGGTAAAGTCGGATTTTGTATCAATAATCTCGCATGAACTGCGTACGCCGCTTACCTCTATAAAGGAAAGCGTATCTCTGGTGTTAGAGGGAGTCACAGGTCCCCTCAATGAAGAGCAAAGGAAGTTTTTGAGCATAACAAAGACTAATATAGACAGGCTTGTAAAGATCATAACTGATATACTTGATTTTTCAAAATTAGAATCAGGCAGGATCACCATGCATCGCAGAAAGGAAAATATAAATAGGCTCATAGAGGGTGTATATGGTAGAGTAAAGGATGTGGCAGGCAAGAAGGGCCTTGCGTTCTCGCTGGATCTTTCAGGAGAATTGGAGCCGACGTGGCTTGACCTTGACAGAATAACTCAGGTCTTGAATAACTTAGTGTCTAATGCGATAAAATTTAATAAAGAAAAGGGAGAGATAAAGATATCCAGCACTAAAGAGATCGTAGGCGACAGCGAATCTATAAAGATCATTGTGGAGGATACAGGCGCTGGTATTTCAAAAGAGAATCTACCAAAGCTTTTTAAGGAGTTTAATCCTCTTGATGCCAGCATGACACGTTCTTACGGAGGCGTAGGACTTGGACTTGCTATTTCAAAAAGCATAGTACGTCTTCATGGCGGAAGCATATGGGTTGAGTCTGAAAAAGGACTTGGCAGCAGGTTTATTTTTACATTACCCGTCTACAAAAGGAATAATGAATTTAATTTTCTGTTGGACTGGGCAATAGAGAGGGCTAAGTATAATGATCTGAAGCTCACATTAATAATCTTCGGACTTAAAAATCCCAAAGACGCGAACGAGAATACACTCGCGGAATTGGAAAAAACAATCCAATCCGCAGTGAGGGGGCCTGAAGACAAGGTGGTAAGGTTTGACGATAAGGACTTAATCGCTGTAATGGCGGGTACAGACCTTGAGGGCGCTGAGAAGATATTAAAGAGACTGAAGAAAAAGGTTAAGGCCCCCCTTAATTTCGGCATAGGGACTTATCCTGACAAAACGCAGGTAAAAGGAGAGTTGATAAAAGGGATAGAAAAAGAATTGAAAGACAAGAAGAATATTCTTTGAAAAGTGGAGGGTGGCATGGATAAGAAGAAGGTATTAGTAGTCGATGACGACGTTGATTTATTAAAAATGCTGAAGTTGCGGATGGAGACAGAGGGATATGAATTTATGAGCGCCCAGAATGGCGAAGAGATGTTTAATATTATCAAGATCAAAAAGCCTGACGTGATATTATTGGATGTCATGCTTCCTAAGATGGATGGTTATACTGCCTTAAGAGAGATGAGAAAAGAAGAGAAGTATAAAGATATACCGGTCATTGTTTTAACAGCAAAGGAGAAGAGGAAAGTCGGGGATCTCTTTGCGCTTGAGGAGATAGCGTTTTTTGTAGAAAAACCTTTTGAAACAAGGGATTTATTACAGAAAATAAGGAGCTTATTATGACAGACAAAAAAACAATACTTATAGTAGATGACGAGGATGATTTAAGGAGTATGTTGAAGTTTCGCCTCGAGGCAGTAAATTATGAAGTTTCTGAAGCAATTGATGGCCAGGAGGGCTTGAACAAGGCCAGGACTGAAAACCCGGATTTAATAGTGCTGGATCTGATGCTTCCCAGGATGGATGGCTACAAGGTCTGCAGGATGCTTAAATTTGACGAGAAGCATAAACATATACCTATTATTATGTTTACTGCCCGCGCAACAGACAAAGATAAAAAAGTCGGCGAAGAAATGGGCGCGGACGCGTATATAACCAAGCCCTTTGAACCAAAGGTGCTGGTGGATAAGATAAAAGAACTTTTAGAAAAGTAGAGGAGGAGAAGATGGCAGGTATACAGAAGAAGATTCTAGTAATCGACGATGAAGAGGACATGCAGAAACTTTTAAAGGTGAGGCTTGAGCAGGAGAGTTTTCAGGTAGTAACAGCCGGCGATGGGGATATCGGATTGAAGACAGCAGAACAGGAGCTGCCTGATCTGATCATCCTGGATATCATGATGCCCAAGGTAGATGGGTTTAGCTGCTTAAAAGACATAAGAAAGCTTCCAAAGACAAAGGATATCCCTATTCTCATGTTAAGCGGCAAGGAAGAAGAAAAGGTCAGGGACTTATTTGCCTTTCAGAAGATCAGTGGATATATTGAAAAGCCATTTGAGCTGGACGATTTAATTACTAAGGTAAAAGAGATACTTAAGATATGAAATCCCAATACTACCAATACTACCAAATCCCAAATAAATCCAAAATCCCAAATCCAAAACCATGTTTGGGATTTGGAAATTGGGATTTATTTGGTAGTATTGGTATGTATTGGGATTTGGGATTTGTCAGATAGGACTATATATGGATACGAAAGTTTGGAGCGAGATAATTAGGGATATAAATGCGCAGTTGGACCTGGATGCGTGCTTGAAGACTTCCATGGAGAAGGTTTCTGACTTATTGTGCGTGGAAAGAGGTTCATTGATGCTGTTAGATAAAGAGAACCAGGAGCTTTCTATTAGGGCAGCAAAGGGCCTGAATGAAAATATTATCAAAAAGGCCAAGACTAAGGTAGGAGAGGGCGTTTCTGGATGGGTTGCGAAAAATAAAGAGCCTCTTCTTATAAAGGATATAGCCAGGGATAAAAGGTTTCGCAGAAGAAGCAAGGGTTATCATAATAATTCTTTATTGAGCGTGCCGCTAGTGGCGAACAACGAACTCCTTGGCGTTATTAATGTAAATAATAAGGCATCGAAAGAGACCTTCCAGGAAAATGATCTCGATATCTTAAAAGAGATGGCCTCGCATGTTTCTGGAGCGATCGATAAGTCTTTGAAGTATGAGGAGATAAAAAGATTGAGCCAGCTAAAGCTGGATTTCGTAGCTACGGTCTCGCATGAATTGCGCTCGCCTCTTACGTCGGTAAAAGAGGCCATGAATATTTTACTCGACGGGCTAACAGGGGAAGTAGATCCTAACCAGAAAAAGTTCCTTACTATTTCAAAGAGTAACATAGATAGAGTCTTGCGCCTCATAGAAGAACTTTTGGATCTTTCCAGGCTCGAGGCAGGTAAGGTTGATACAGAAAGAAGTTTCCAGGATATATGTGTCGTGGCAAAAGAGGCCTATGAGACCATGAAGATAGACGCTGACAAAAGAGATGTAAGACTTAAGTTGGATCTGTCGCATAAGAAATTAGAGATGTGGTTTGATCGCGATCAGATCGAAAGGGTATTTACAAATCTCATAGGAAATGCCATCAAGTTTACGCAAAATAATGGCATAGTTAATATAGAATTAGAAGATCTGGGAAAATTTGTAGAGGTGAGTGTAACAGATAACGGCCCTGGCATAGCAGAGAATGACCTCAATAAGGTATTTAATAAGTTTTACACAGTCAGCAAGGCAAAATCTAGCGGCATGAAGAGCACTGGCTTAGGACTGCCTATTACAAAAGAGATAGTCGAGGCACATAGGGGTCGGATCTGGGTGAATAGCAGAGTGGGTAGAGGTTCGAAATTCTCGTTCACGCTGCCGAAAGACATACGTACTGAGAGGTAATAATGGCAAAAAAGACTGTAGAAGAGATTTTGATAGAGCGTTCTCTTCTCACACAGGAACAGCTTAAGAAGGCAAAAGAGGATTCTAAGAAAAAAGGTATTGCCTTGGGTAAAATCTTGCTGCGTTCAGGTATTGTGAATGAAGATGATTATACTCAGGCTATGTCAGAGATCTTAGGGATGCCATATATCGATCTTAGTAATTATTTAGTGGATGCTAACATCCTAAAGCTTATTCCTGAAAGTGTGGCGCGTAAGCACAAGGCCATCCCTACCTTTAAAATAGGAACCAGCCTTACTGTAGCTATGTCAGATCCAAAGGATATTATGGCCATAGATGATCTGGCACGTCGGTCCAAATGCGAGATAGAGCCTGTATTGGCCAGCCAGAGCAGTATCTTAAATGCAATAGATCAATATTATGGCGTAACAGGTTCAGTGGATGATGTGATAAAGGATATTGATAAAGGAAAAAAGAAAAAAGGCCCACAGGTCGAGGTAGATTCAAAAAAGCTTGCTGAAATGGCAGAAGAGGCACCTGTAATAAAGCTCGTGAATCTTATAATCATGCAGGCAGTAAAGGATAGGGCGAGCGACATACATGTAGAGCCAGAGGAAGACAGCCTAAAGGTGCGCTTTAGGGTCGATGGAGTACTGCACGAGATGTTTTCACCGCCAAAGCATTTGGAGTCAGCGCTTCTCTCTCGAATAAAGATACTTTCTAGAATCGACATAGCTGAGAAGAGAAAACCCCAGGATGGACGCTTTAATATAAAGGTAGAAAACAGGAATGTGGACCTCAGGGTGTCGACCTTCCCTACCATATATGGTGAGAATATTGTAATAAGGATCTTAGATAAAGGTTCTGTCTTGGTTGATCTGGATAAGCTTGGTTTTTCTAAGGATATGAAGAAACAGTTCGAGGTATTGATAAAGCGGCCGCACGGTATAGTCCTGGTGACAGGGCCTACTGGCAGTGGTAAGACCACCACGCTTTATTCAGCGCTTTCTACAATTGATTCAGAAGAGAAAAACATTATTACTGTGGAGGATCCAGTAGAATATCACCTGGGTAGGATCAGGCAGTCACAGGTAAATGTAAAGGCTGGCCTTACCTTTGCTTCAGGCCTTCGCTCGATCCTTAGGCAGGATCCTGACATAATAATGGTAGGAGAGATACGCGATAAAGAGACAGCGGAGATCGCTGTGCAGGCAGCAATGACAGGCCACCTGGTTTTTAGCACGCTTCATACAAACGATGCTGCAGGTGCATTGACGCGACTCGTAGATATGGGAGTGGAGCCGTTTTTGATCTCGAGCTCTGTCATAGGTATCCTGGCGCAGAGGCTTGTAAGGGTGGTTTGCGAGAAGTGTAAACAAGAGGATAAGCCATCAGAAGAAATTTCAAAAGGCCTGGGTATCATGCAGGAAGGTAAGCTGTTCAAAGGCAAAGGCTGCAATGCCTGCAAGAATACTGGATATAAAGGAAGGATCGGGATATTTGAGCTGTTAGTCATGAATGAAGACATTAAAAAACTTATTGTAGCTAAGGCCTCAAGCGATGTCATAAAGAAAAAGATCATTGAGGCAGGCATGAAGACGCTACGCAGTGATGGCCTGGACAAGGCAACAAGAGGCATTACCACTGCGGATGAGGTAATCAAGGCTACACAAGAGGAATAAAGGCAAAGGCCGAGAATAGGCAGATTTTAATCTGCCTGTTTATGAAGGCCTTAGTCGCCCACCTCTGTAGGCCAGGTTTAAACCTGGCCTACAGAGGTGGGCGACGTTGCGACAAATATGTAGGTCACACTTTAGTGTGACAATAACAATGCCAAACTTCAAGTACAAGATCCGCGACAAATATGGCCGGGCCTCTACAGGCACGATAGAGGGCGAGTCTAAAGAGGCAGTGGCAGCGCATTTTAAGCGCATGGGCTATGCGCCTACCTCAATAGAAAAGGCCGGACCCACCTTAAAGAAATTTAACCCCTTTGAAAGATTTTTTCGTCGGGTAAAATTAGAAGAGCTGATTGTTTTTACGCGACAGCTAATGACGCTGCAGCGCGCAGGCGTGTCAATACTGGTCAGTCTCGAGGCCATCCGCGAGCAGGTCAATAATGCCTATTTTAAAAATACCATCAATGAGATCTCCCACACAATAGAGGCAGGCAAATCGCTTTCAGATTCGATTGCTAAGTTTCCTGATGTATTTTCCGATATCTATATCAATATGATACGCTCAGGCGAGACAGCTGGCATCCTGGACAATATCTTGGATAGATTAGCCACTCTCCTCGAGCATGAACTTGACATAAGGATGAAGATAAAGCAGGCAACGCGCTATCCATTGCTCGTAATAGCAAGCATCTGTATTGCATTTCCCGTGGCAATCATGTTCATTATACCTAAGTTCAGCACGCTTTTTGCAAGGTTTGATACCCAGCTCCCGCTTCCTACGCGTATACTCCTGGCCTTGAATTTTATGTTAGTCAATTACTGGCCGCTTGTTATTGTCGGAGTCGTTGTTTTAATAATAGGATTTAGATATCTAATCAATACCAATCTTGGCAGGGCTATCTGGGATAATATTAAATTAAAAATCCCTGTTTTTGGCCCGCTTATCTTAAAGATCTCAATGTCGCGATTTTGCAGGATGACAGCTACGCTTTCTGCAAGCGGTGTCCCTATAATAAATACGCTGGAGATCGTTAAAGAGGCGGTTGGAAATAGGATCATCGCGAATTCAGTTGAGAATATCATAAATGGTGTTAGTGAAGGCGAGGGCATAGCAGCTTCAATGAAGGTGACCAGCCTTTTTCCTTCTATAGTGATACAGATGGTGAAGATCGGAGAAGAGACAGGTAAGATAGACGAATTGCTTATGAAGGTCTCGGATTATTATGATGAGCAGGTAAATTATACGGTCCAAAACCTCACGGTCTTGATAGAGCCGATACTGATATTTATAATGGGGATCATGGTTTTGATCCTGGCATTGGCGATATTTTTGCCCATGTGGAATCTGATCTCACTTTTTAGACATTAAGTGAGGACATGAGTTACGACAATCTAAGATTGTCGTAACTCATAAGTCCGAACTTACCCCGCACCTTTTTGTATTCATGCTTTTCTTTAAAAAGCGTGAATGGTCAAAAGGTGCGGGGTCAAATTCGGCCAAATCACTTACGTCAATCTTCGATTGTCGTAAGTGATGGCCTCATTTGAGAAGGCACAAAATGACTTTTCTAATAGTCTCAGGGACAATAGCACTAATCTTTGGTATTTTATTATTGGTATCTCCAGATGGAGTAAGAAAGATGAATATGAAAGTCAGTAGGATGATGAGTAATATAGATAATTTTGTCTGTCAATATAATCAGGGTATTGGGCTGTGTCTCGTATGCTCAGGCCTGACAATACTTTTTATTGCGTATTATTTGTATAAGACCGGGGCCCATGTTTGATAATAAGCTGGGCAGGAGCTTAATAGAGATCACCTTTACTGTACTGGTTATATTTATTATCTCAGCTGTATTTACTAGGTACTGGATTGTAAATCTTAAGGAGGCACGAGAGGTTACGCTTGAAAATCAATTGACAAACATCAAATTGTCATTAGAATTGTATATGATATTGGAAGGTAGGCACCCTGAGGATCTGAGAGAGCTTGATAAGAAGTACAAGTTAAAAATAGACGACAGTATATACGAAAGAAGGTATTTAGACGATCAGTTTTTTGACGAAGGAAGATATCCTGTGGATCCATATGGCCATAGGTTCCTGTACGACAGTAAAACTGGGAGTGTAAAAAAAGGAGGCAAGAAATGAGGAATAGTAAAGGTTTTACATTAATTGAACTCGTAATGGTGATTGTCATACTTGGTATCTTAGCAGCTATTGCTATTCCCAAATTTGTAGATCTACAGACTATGGCAAAGGATAATGCTACAAAGAGCGGACTGGGCGCTATTCGCTCAGTAATTGCCATTCAGTATGCAAAGAGCGCCACCTCTGGCACTGCTGCATTCCCTTCTGCGATTACAACGGATTTATTTGCGGATGAGAGGATTCCCACTAATAAGTTAAACGATGCTACAGGTGTAGTTGCTACAACTGCTGCACCAGGAAGCGCCACAGCCACATCTGCAGATTATGGATGGTGGTATATATCAGCATCTGGCAGGGCAGGCGCATATTCTGACGGAACAAGCGA
The DNA here is from genome assembly GCA_030765235.1 of Candidatus Gorgyraea atricola. Taxonomy (NCBI): domain Bacteria; kingdom Pseudomonadati; phylum Candidatus Omnitrophota; genus Candidatus Gorgyraea; species Candidatus Gorgyraea atricola. The sequence continues at coordinate 36,989 of JAVCCW010000004.1, forward strand.
GACAGACGACTGGTAAAACGCGGATTAAACGGATTTGAAACGGATTAACACAGATATTAGATGGGGATGGTGGAAAGATACTATCCCCATTTCTATTTTAGCAGTATTTACGGTTTTATTTTTCTCTGATATATTTTTTGGAAACAAAATCTTTATCCACCGCGACCTTTTAAGATTTTTTTATCCCCTAAGAGAATTTAGCGTAACGCAGTTTAAACTCGGCCAGATCCCGCTATGGAATCCGTACATACATTGCGGCAGTCCTCACCTGGCAGAATTTCAGACCTGCGTATTTTATCCCTTCAGTATAATCTATCTGTTATTTCCTTTTGCGAAGGCCTTTAATTATTTCATAGTATTTCATGTGTTCTTGGCAGGATTCTTTACATATCTTTTGATGAGGCACTGGAGCTACTCTAGGTATGCCTCGTTTTTGTCAGCGTCGGTATTTATGGTGAGTGGATACACCATCTCTGTAATAAATCTTCTGGCCTCGCTCGGCTCAGTAGTATGGCTACCGCTTATAATTTTATTTTACGATAGAAAGAATTATATATGGACTGGGATCTGTTTGGCTTTTATGGTCTTAGGCGGCGGCGAGCCAGCAATTATCTTTGGTACGATTTTAATATTGTTATTTCTAGGTAGGCATAAAGCCCTTTTAATATCTTTGCTTGTCGCCATAGGGCTTACTGCTTTTCAGATTTTACCATTTATTGAATTTTTATTTCATTCCTCACGGCCTAGCATGGCATTTAGTGAAGCAGCTATGTGGTCGCTCCCTCCGTATGCGCTTCTGGATCTTCTTGTACCCTATTTAAGTGAAACAGATTACCTTTATAAGGATTATTGGACGCGGCAAAGTTGGCTTTTGGTTTATTATATGGGGTTGTTTAGCATTATCTGCGCCTTCATATCTTTGAAGTTTAACACCACAAAGAGAAGAAAGGCGTTTTTTTATATTTTAGCAGCTGGTTTAGTACTTTCTTTTGGGAAATACACGCCAATATATTATTTATTGTATAAACTCATGCCAGGTTTTAGCCTGTCGCGATACCCTATAAAATTCTTTTTCATGGTGACATTTTCTCTGGCAGTTTTGGCAGGTATGGGGTTGGATTATTACAGGCAGAATGTTTTAGCGCTAAAAAGATTTTTGAAAATAGGCTTGGCCATAGGATTTATATCATCGATTCTGTATCTTTTGATAAATTTAAACTTCGTAGAGATCTATAGCTTTTTTTACAACGAGGTATTGGGTTTTATAGATAAAAAAGCAGAACTTGGTCAGCTGGTATGCGTGGGTCTTTACAATATAAAAAGGGGTTTTGGTATTTTAATGCTTTTGTTGCTTTTGATGTTTTTACCGTCGAGGAAAAAGATAGGATTAAATATAGCTTTGCCGATATTGATCTTTATATCGCTAATAGATATTTTTACAGCAAATAAAAATCTCTATCTGAATATGGATACTAATGATCATCTGCGGCCTGGAGAGAGTATAGAGTTTTTGAAAAAGGACAATGACCTATTCAGGATATTCGATTCTCCTGCAACCTTGAGACAAAATACCTTTGTTCCAGAAAGGGATTATTTCGATGGCGTGACAGCTTTAAAGAAAAGGATGGTGTCGAATAGAGGTGTTAGCTTTGGCATATATGATGCATATGGGTATGGTTCGCTTTACAATAAAAGACACGATCAGGTGATAGAAGCAATAACAGAAAAGGATTTGCCTACTGAGACAAATCTATTAGACCTTTTGAATGTAAAATACGTGATCTCACCAAAGGATTTTGAGGCTAGTGGATACAGGCTGGTCAAAAAGGGTGAAAAGGCAAATATCTACGAGAATGAAAATGTGCTGCCGCGGGCGTTTCTCGTGGATAAGGCAGTGGTTATTAAGGACGAAAAAGAGATCCTGGAGAAACTGACGAGCAAAGACTTTAAGCCGGAAGAAGAGGTGATTTTAGAAGAGGGACCCCGTACCAGTCGCTTCGCTCCGGTACGGGGCAGGCAAGGGAAGGTTAGGATTTTGGATTATAAGGCTAATCAAGTTATTGTAGAGGCTGAAGTAAGCAGTCCAAAGTTTCTTGTATTGAGCGATTCATATTATCCTGGATGGAAGGCGTACGTGGATGGCAAGCAAACAAAGATCTACAGGGCAGACTACATCTTACGCGCTGTACATCTTGAGCCAGGCAAGCATACTGTAAAATTCATATATGACCCATATTTATTTAAGATAGGAGTAATAATAACATTTATAACACTGATAGTGATTATGTTGTCATTGCGAGGCTGGCGAAGCCAGCCGAAGCAATCTCATGAGATTGCTTCGTCGCTTCGTTCCTCGCAATGACATATGATGCTCTAGGTTGACTTTTTTAGGGGTATGGGGTAAGGTTTAGGTATATTATGGGAAGATGTAAAGGTTTTACATTAATCGAGCTGGTGGTGATAATAGTTATTTTAGGGATTCTGGCAGTTATAGCTATCCCTAAGATAGATTTAACAAATCTGAGGATAAATCTGGCTGCTGAGAAGGTGCAGTCGGATATAAGGTATGCCCAGAAAATGGCAATGGATATTCAGAAAAGGACAGGGGTGTTCTTTAGCAGTGTTAATGATAATTATACAGTATACATAGAAGATTCTCCTGGGAGCTGGGTGATAGTCAAAGATCCAAGGACAAGGAATGATTTTACGATCCAGCTAAATCAGAATGAATTTGCGGGTGTAGACATTACTTTGGTATTTTTTAATGTGGCTGGCAGGCCTTTAGTTTTCGATATGTTTGGTACACCTTATGACTATAATATCGCAACCGGCGTCGCAACATTATTAACGAACCCTGCCGGGGTCAGGATTAATGGGACGAGGGATGTTATAGTAACTCAGAATACTGGGAGGGTGAATACTCAAGATGTGCCGTAATTCAAAAGGATTCTCTTTAATCGAATTGGTAATTGCCATGCTGATAGCGGGTATATCTATTCTCTCGCTTGCGTTCTTGTTCAGTCAGGTTATGAAGACATATGCCGAGCCAGAGGTTATGCAGGTGGCTACAGCATTGTCTGAACAAAAGATGGAAGAAGTTACTAGCTTTCGTTATTCTGATGTCGCTGATGATGGACCAACAGCATTTTCTGGAAATTTTTCAAATTATACCTGGCAGATCACTGTGAGCGCTGTGCCGACTGCTTTAGCCATTGATCCAGGCATGACTGACTACAAGCAAGTAGAAGTAACTGTGTCAAACGGCATCATAGGAAGCGTTACTTTGGCAACTGTTGTTACGAATAACTGATAGATTATGAAGAAAAAAGGGTTTACTCTAATAGAACTTGTAATAGTCATAGTTATCCTCGGTATTATTGCTAGTACCGCTACCCCTTTATTATTAGCCATATCAGACTCAGTTACTTTTTTAATTAGCAGGGCGGGAATGGATCAGGCCGCAGATATAGCCTTGAGCAGGATGGCAAGGGAGATGCGAAGGCTGAAAGATGATTCAAGTGTCAATACTGCAGCTTCTTCTCAATTTTCGTTTGATGACGTCAATAGTAATACGATAAGCTATTCTTTAAGCAGTATGAATCTAATGCGGAATTCTGATATCCTGGCAAGTGATGTACAAAGTTTAAGCTTTACTTATTACGGTGACAGCGGCAGTACGATATCAACACCTGTTGTTAGCCCGAATGAGACTGACATAAGACGTATTGATATATCTCTTGAATTCCAGAGTGGCGATCAAACGCTTTATTATGAATCACAAGTAAGGCCCAGAAACCTGAGGCATGCAAATGAGGTATTTTTTTAATGATTACACAGATGACTAACCAGAAAGGCCAGGCATTAGCAGCAGCTGTTGTTGTTATGCTCATATGTTCTTTATTTGGGCTGGTGGGGGTGTCGCTATTGACTTCAAAGAGTGGTCATTCTTCTGTAGGAGGCCTTCAGTCAGCACAGGCCTTCTGGCTTGCCCATGCCGGGCTTGAATGGTACTTACAACAGTTAAATGATGATACGGATTGGACTGATGAAACTAACCAGACAAAATCTTTTGCCAATGGGTCTTTTACTATAACGGTATCCAATGTCAGTTCAACGAGTATAGATATAAACTCTACAGGAGAAGTCGTTAGTGCCTCAGAGGGTCAGGATATAACTCGCTATATAAATATAACAGCGAAGAAACAGCCGCAAGCCATGAGATTTGCTGTATATTGGGGCAGAGATGCAGGATCGTGGTTAGAGTTGAGAACTTCTACCACGGTCAATGGCGACCTGTGGTCGAGGGGGACTACAGATGTTAAAAGTGGATGTTCTGTTGCTGGCACTGCTTACTGTCCAAGCAATCGAGATATAACTGGAGCAGGAAGTTACACAGAAGAAAAGATAGATTCACCATATCTGTCCATGCCACAGATAGACGAGAGTTATTATAATAGCTTGATCAGTACCTATAATTCATACATCAATACTTATGGAACTAACAGCAATCGCAATCAATCTACAGATTTAACATTGGCAGGTGATATTATTGGTTGTAAGAATTTTACTACAAATGGCAATATTACTATAGCAGGCTATGGTTATATAGTAGCGGACCGGAATATTAATTTACATTCTACTAATGGCGCATCAGGAACACTCACAATAACGCCTTCGGGTGGAAATATCTATTTTCTTGCAGCAAGGAATGTTACTGTTAATTCTACAAAGGCTGACACCAATGTAACAATAAGTAGTGGAGATGGCAGCCTCACTTATCTTTATTCAAGGGCTCAGACTAACAATAACCAGTTAGCGAGAGTTCGTAAACACGCTGCCACAACCACGGATATCGATTCAGCTTTTATTATTGGAAGAAGGAGGATTATTGTACAAAACGGGGCTCAGGTTACAAATTCTACTTTATATGTAAGTGATCTTTCTAATGATAATAATTATTTACAGATTACCAATAGTGGAACATTGGTTTCTGGCAGTGTAATCAGTGTTTCAAGCAGGGACCCTGGCTTGATTATAAATAATGGCGCATCAGCTACAGGCCTTGTCTATCAATGGGGGGCAAACTCTGGGTATACACGACTGAATAATGCCACGATTACAGGATCAGTAGTTGCCAGTCAATATACAAATGACCGCATTGTAAATTCTACAATAACCTATAGCACAACAAGTCTTCCTTCGGTTCCACCAGAAGGCTTTGATGGACATATCTCAGTTGAGCCTGATTCATGGGAAGGCTTGTAATTTAGATGGCAAGAATCGTTGTAGTTATGGTATAATTACAAAGATATGAAAGATCTTTTAGCACAACTTAAAAAAGAGAGCGAATCCATACTTTCAGACATAGGGCTAAAGGCAAAGTCTGGAAGTATCATTGGCCTGGATTTAGGCACAAGCTCTTTCAGGGCTGCGAGAATTAGGCAGGGCGTAAAAGAGATACCGCTTAAAGACACCTTAATAAAAGAAAAGTCCTCACTTAAGGATTTGGTTGCGCAGCTTAATATAGGTGATGATGAGAGGGTAGCTATAAATTTTAGCGGAGAGGCATTGACAATAAAACGAGTAAGAATACATTCTATGCCTGTCGAGGAAATAAAAGAGGCGCTAAAGTGGGAACTGAAAGAGCAGATCCAGGCAGATATTGATAACTCAGAGATAAAATTTAGTATCATAGGAGAAAAAGAGGCACAGGATGGCTCTAAGAAGATAGATGTAATTGCATTAGTATATAATGAAAAGGATGCTGAAAGAAAGGTTAAAGAATTAAAGGGCCTTGGCCTGAATGTACAGAGTATTATCCCTACTGAATTCGCGCTTGCCAGTTATATAAATTCTCAAAATTTAATATCTCCAGACGAAACTGCTGCTATCGTAGATATAGGAAGCGCTACTACAAGAATATCTATAGTTGAAAACAAAAAACTTTTTTTTACAAGAGACGTGGCAATAGGCGGCGATACCATTACTGATGCAATGACAGGCACGCTTCTTTCAGACAAAGGTAAGATAGAGCTTTCAAAAGAAGAGGCAGAGAAGATAAAGCGCGAGCAGGGCGTCTCAGATGATATGAGGATCTTGTCAATGATGAGGCCGGTTCTAGAGAGATTCGTTACTCAGATAAAGAGGTCTTTTGAATATTGCGAGCACCAGTTTGGATGCGCGACTGTCAAAAAGATCATACTTGCAGGAGGCGGCGCAAAGTTAAAAGGCCTTAAGGAATATCTATCCAAGGAAATGGGCATTGAGGTAACAGATGCGCTTCCTGAGATCGCAGAAGCAGTTGGCCTGGCTATAGTCAGCAGCAATGAATTAAACATGCTTCCAGCGAAATTCAAGGAAGAAAAAGGCAGTGCCTTAAAAAATATTTCTTTAAGGATGATCTCTATAGTGGCTGGATTTATATTTTTATTATCGTATGGATTTTTGTCAGTCAAGGCAGTTAATCTAACCAAAGAACTCCAGATATATAAAGCCCATTTAGAGACAGTCGAGGACATAAGAGTAATCAGGGATAAGATGATCGTTCTCGGCGGAGCAGTAAATACTATTTCCTCTAGCAGCATAAAAACAGGCAAGATAATGAAAGAATTAAGCAATATCGTGCTCTCTTCTATGGTGCTAGGCAATGTGGTTATAAGGGACAAAGAGCCAAATATAGAGTTATCAGGTGTTGTTGTAAAAGGAGAAGAGTTGAGCGAGTTTATGTCCAGTCTTGAGAAGTCTAGTATGTTTGAAAAGGTAAAATTGATATTCAGCGAGAGAAATCAGGATTATTCTAAAGGCGCATTGGATTTTGAGATCACAGCTAATCTGACGAGGCAGTAATGAATGTAAAGCTTAACTTGAAAGATAAAAAAAGTTTAATGCACGCAGGTATTTTTATAGCTATCTTGCTAATAGTGTTTCAGTTTATATATTTTCCAAAACATAGACAGGTAAAGAAACTCGAGGCAGAACATAAGACAGTAAAAAAAGATATAGACGAGCTTTATAGTTTTATCGGAGGCCAGGAGAATCTGAAGGATAATATCGTCAATATGCGGAGGGAGATGTCTCTGCTGGAGGGCGCGTTTCCTTTTGAAAAAGAGGTGTCAAATATCATCAAGCAGTTAAATAGAGAGGCAAAGAGATTTAAGATAAACGTAGTTTCTATAAAGCCGAAGAATCTAGTTATGTATAAAGACGAGCACGGGGGAGAGATCAAGGTATCAGAGTATTTTTGTAAATGTATGCCATTGACGCTGAAAGTACAGTCAAGGTATCAGGCATTGGGTGAATTTCTCATGAGTCTTGAGGAAAGTAGGCTGCCGCTAGTTTCTGTGGAGAGAGTGAGTATAGTAAAAAGTGAACCTAGTTCACCTAATGTAGATACAGAGGTGGAATTAAACGCCTTTATGCTGGGAAAATAATATGCTGGAAAATTTAGGTAAAAAAGAGAAGACTGAGATTGCGATAACTGCTATTGGTATCGTATTTTTGATATTTATGGTCATAGGCAATGTGCAGAAGTTTCAGACTAAAAAGGCCTCCATGGCTAAAAAGCAAGATGTAGTGACGTCTTCTCTGTCAGTGCCGATCTCTTTTGAGGCGCCAGAGATAGAGGAGACAACCATAAAGGAAGGTTGGGGTCACGATCCTTTTACCTTAGGCTCGGCAGGAGCAGGAGACATTGAGCTCGAAGGCCTTGTCCTGAATGGCATTATGTGGGACCCAGCCAATCCACTTGCGATCATCAATAGTGACGTTATTAAAGTAGGAGACTCGCTCGGCACTGCAACAGTAGTTGAGATCACCCAGAACAGCGTTATCCTCGAACAAGACAGCCAACGCCACACCCTAAACCTTGTAGCATATTGAAAAATCCCAAATCCCAATAAATACCAATACTACCAAATAAATCCCAATTTCCAAATCCCAATTTTTTCAATCATCTAGATTTACTTATAATTGCGCTCAGAATGCTGATAATTTCTTGACATTCTTTTATATCCATAATAATGTCTTTTTCTTCGATATATCTGCCAGAAGAAAGTCTCAGCCAATATCTTGTTTCCTTGGCTTCTTTTCTAGCTATCACCGTTTTGTTAACAAAATCTTTCTTTGTTAAAGTTCCATCAGCTTCTTCTACATTAGCACCAATTGACGTACCTGCTTTAGTTAATTGCCTACCTATTATCTCACATCTAGTATTATTAGGCAACTGCTCAACTATGTCAATTATCCTCTGTGCAAATTTAAATGTTCTATCTTTCAAATTGTAGTATTTTTCACTCATTTTAACCTCCGTGTTTTGGATTTGGGATTTTGGATTTATTTGGGATTTGGTAGTATTGGTAGTATTGGGATTTTCCATAATTACCTCTCTAATATATAGACACATCTCAACCCCCGTTTTCTTTCAAAAATCTTTACCCTCCTTAAATTCCCTTAAATTATATGTAATACCAAAGTGATAATGTCCTATTTAGGCAAAGTTAAAATGTCCTAAATGAAAGTGCTATAATGTACTCTTTAAAAAGGAGGCATTATGGCAGAAAGGGATATTATCACAATGGGCCAGCAAG
>JAVCCW010000005.1 GCA_030765235.1 Candidatus Gorgyraea atricola
ACCTACTGATAAAATCCAGCTTAAACAGAAACACCACTGTTGCAAAAAGCACCATGACCAGGACTGCAGACCTCAGGATGCCCCACACCATCTCAAAAAAGCTCTTTGTCCTGAAGGAATCATAGAGACCAGATATGCTAAGTGAAATCCACCAGCCAAAAAGCACCACTGGCAGTATATTCAGATATTTAGACATAGGATACAGGCCCCCTAAGACCTGTCTATCCGGAAAAATATCCAGCGCGTATAAGACGTGCACGTTATCCCTTATAAGAAAGCTTATGAAAAACGCCACGCACACGACCCCCGCGTCCATGAGCATCAATAATTTTCTTAAAATATCTTCTTTTCCCTTTATCATAAGATCATATCCTCTCAATTTCGTAATAAATAGTCTGATGTTCGCCAGATACCTTAAATGTAAAACTCTCGCCTTTAATATTTACTGGCACAGGCTTTTGCCTGAGCCCCTTTTCATCCAATGCAAAAACTACAACATTCTCCTTCTTCCTTCTCTTTTTAATAGAGACCACGCCTTCTACGCCCTCTACCAGGATAGGGCCCTGGCCTTTATCAAGGACATACACATCCCGTTTCAGGTCATCACTCTTTTTTGTTATATGGGGCGTCAATCTCTGACTTTTATTGCGAACACGTCCTACCACAGTAACCAGGAGCCTGTCTGATCCAGAGATATCTTTTTCATTCAGCGACGTCACAGTGAATGTGGCAAAATCTGTGTCGCTCGCAAACCTTATGCCATTAAACTGCTGCGATACTACACTGCCTATAAAACCAGAGAAAGAAAATATCCTGGGTGCCTTCACTATAAAAACACCTCTCTTCGAATCCCTTGTGATCTCTCCTGTGTCAGAAATGACCTTGCCTTCATCTCTAAAGATCTCAGCGATATAAGGATAATATATCCCTTCATCTGAGGCATGGATCTTTTTTTCCAGCCTGGACACGTATGCGACCCCGGCTATCTTTGACCAGTCTGAATACGGCTCACTCATCTGGTAAAGCTCGTCCATACCATAAGACGCATAGCGCGTATGCACTGCAGGCGCCACATCCCCTCTTAAAAAAATCAATGCACCCAGCGGAAAAAGCCCCATCTTAGCGGGGTCATTAAATACGACTGTCGGATAATATATTTTTTTCTCAAGATCATCCCACGATATCTCCCATCCGCCATTGTATGAATAAAGAAAAAGCGCATCCACTTCATTCAATGCCGCATAAGAAGCAGTGCTCAACACATCCACTGCCCTCCACTCATTGGGCCAGATACTGTCCCACTCCGTAACTATAAGAGGCTTATTAAATACACTGGCCCTTGATATCATATTGACCAGTGTCTCTGGGTTCAGATGGCTCTGTTTTATAAGGGCTCGGTTATGGATCCTGTTGACCTTGTACGGGTGGTCCCAATACAGATGTATATCTGTAAAATCCATGTTCTTGTCAGCTGCGAGGTTCAGATTATCGTGCGTATAATTTGAAGAGCCTATAGGGCACTTAACACCTATTGAACGCAGATAGTCATACATATCCTCCTGATATGAATTCTGCAATTCAAATTTAAAGCGCCTATCTTCATACCACTCGCTGTAAATATTTTCTGACCCGCGGCTGTTTCCCTTAAGCCACTCCTTCCACAATCCATCTATCTTCTTTTTATAATGAGGAGTAAATGACTCTATTATCCAGTGACCAAAAAGTGTATTTTCATTCGTCATCTCGATCATTGCGATCGCAGGTTCATCCAGATAACTATTTCCAGTATAAGAATTCACGTGTGAGAGAAAATCCTTGGCAAACTTCCTGCTCAGTTCAATTATCCTCTCATCAAAAAATGAGATCCCGCCTGCTCCGGATTTGATCTTATTGTGATCAACGACACCGTCTCCTTCTTTAAACCTTCTTGCGCCCAATCCCAGGACATCAAATGTCACATATATACCATTCTCTTTTAACTGATAGATGAAATAATCCATCTTTTCGAGCTGCGAGGCTGACAGGTGCTGTGAATCATTATAATTTGAGTCTATTATTCCATATGGCTCTTCGTAATCCAGTAGGTGCATCCTGACTATATTGCATCCCAGCTGGGCAAGTCTCTTTGCAATGTCCTCTGCCTGTCCATGCGAAGGAAAACATGTCTTATTCGAATGGATATTTACTCCCCAGAATCTTGCGCGTATTCCGTCTTTAAAATAGAAATGCCCATCCTTTACAGCTACAAAACCGTGCTTACCTGCAGGCGCATCCAATAAAAAACTGACGTCTACGGCGGAATTCTTACAATAATTCCACGGCACATAAAAAGGAAACCACTCCTTTTCCCCCGCCTGAAAAAGGTTCAGCGGGAAAAATGCAAGCGCTAAAAGGAAAAACGCGGCTATCGTCTTTCTTAAAGCTATCTTTTCTCTCATGACCATCCATATAAATGTCGTATTACTAAACAGGTACCTCTTCCACATCCTGCGCGGCTCGCTCAAAAATCTGAAAAACCACTCAAGTCCGATTCCCTGCATCCACTTAGGTGCCCTTTTAACATATCCTGCGATTACGTCAAAGCTACCCCCTACACCCAGACAAACAGGAATACCCAGCTCTTCAAGATTTTGCCTTATCCAGTACTCTTTCTTGGGCGTCCCCATTGCTACAAACAGGACATCAGGCCTTAACCCCTTTATCCCTTGTATCACTTTTCTCTCATGATCAGCTGATTCAAAATACCCGTCGTGCCAGCCTGCGATCTCAAGCTCAGGAAATCTTTCCTTATATATATCGACTAATTTCCTGACAACATGCTCTTTTGCGCCCAGAAAATACAGACTATATTTCCTGGTATTCGCTCGTCTCACTATCTCCTGCATCAGGTCTATGCCAGCCAACCTCTGTTTCAGCGAACTGCCCAGGATCCTTGACCCTGTGACCACTGCCTGTCCATCGGCAAACACAAGGTCAGATGAATTTACAAGATCTCGCAGTTGCTTGTCTTTTTGCATCTTGACTATCTTTGTAGCATTGACTGCCACAAGCTGATGCGGCCTCCCAGAGGCGACAAATCCATCTATTATGTTTATGGCCTCTTTCATGGAGACATTGTCTATAAAGGAATTTAGAAATTTAACGCGTTTCATGTCTTTTTCCCTAATGTTTTAACCAATATCTTCACTATCCTCTTTGCTGCTCTTCCGTCCCAGAGTTCAGGCGTCCTGCCTTTTTTAACCCTGCCTGAAATAATCTTATTCGCCTCTTTCACTATTCTTTGTCTGTCCTGACCTACCACAATATTTGAACCCTGATTGACAGTCACGGGCCGCTCAGTATTCTTTCGGATCGTAAGACACGGGACCTTTAACACAGTGGTCTCTTCCTGTATGCCGCCTGAATCTGTGAGCACAAACCTTGAATCTGTCATTAATTTTAAGAATTCAAGATAACCCATTGCAGAGACTACCCTGAGATTAGGCATCCTTAAGATATGGCCATCCAGTTCAAACTCTCTTATCATCTTTTCTGTGCGCGGGTGCATAGGCCACACGATCGTGATCTCCCTCTGTATTTCATATAAGGCCTCCAGGATATTCACAAAGGAGTGTTTTTTATCTACGTTGCTCGGTCGGTGCAGGGTAAGCACTGCATAATCTCTTTTCTTTAACCTTAGTCTTTTTAAGACACTGGATCTATCTGCAATCTTTTTATGGTCCAATAATGTGTCGATCATCACATTCCCTGTAAAATAGATATTGTCTTTGGATATACCTTCTTTTAATAAATTTTTATTTGCGCTTTTTTCTGTAGTAAATAAATATTCTGCTATTACATCTGTCATGACCCTGTTGATCTCCTCAGGCATGGTCCTGTCAAAACTCCTAAGGCCTGCCTCTACATGCGCGACCGGGATGTTCAGCTTCGCAGAACACAATGCGCAGCTAATAGTAGAATTGACATCACCTACCACCAAGACCAGATCAGGTCTTACCTTTAATAATACGTCCTCAAACTCCTCCATTATCTTCGCAGTCTGAACTGCATGTGAATGAGAGCCCACTCCCAGATAAAAATCTGGCTTGGGAAGTCTGAGGTCTTCAAAAAATAGTTTTGACATCTCTCTGTCAAAATGCTGTCCTGTATGGACCAGCACAGACTCTATCTTGTTCGAATAGCGCTTCATCTCCTTTACAATAGGCGCTATCTTCATAAAATTAGGCCTTGCACCGACTACATTAACTATCTTGAGCTTCATTTTTTATCTCACTTTTGTGTCATGTCCGCGAAAGCGGACATCTAAAAATTTTCTCGTAAAGATTCCCGCTTACGCGGGAATGACAGCCTGTGACCTCTGTGGTAGCTTTTTTAAATCTTCCACTTTCATCTTTTTATTTGAAATGTACAAAAACGTGACAAATTCAGATCTGCCTTTTACCACAGCGCTATTGACCAAAGTAGGACTTTTAACCCTTGTCCCGAACATATTAGAACTCCAGCCAGTGATAGGAGAATACCTGCCCTCTCTTATCTCTGTAGAAAACGTCTTGTCTGTAAAAATATATAAATACACATTCTTATTTTTTGACTCTATTATATTGTCTCCTATGTCTTTCACGCCCGAGCCAGACGATAGATGAAAATACTGCCTGATCCTGTTCTCGCCCTTTGAATCCAGGGAATCCATTACCTGCCATAATCCCTTTTTCTTATCAAAAGATATCTTCCTCCTGTGCATGACATTACAGTTGGTATATGAAGCGCTTATATAGTCTTTATCCTCTTTTGTCTCCCACTTCTCTATCCTGGGCGTAACCCGCCTGCCCCACATAAAAGGCCCTGTTATCTCTGACTGATTCTTGTCATTGACTGTAACTGTATTGTGCGCGCTTGTCCCCCTGAAATAATCCCTCCATGAATTACCTGAATGATATAAGTACGTGCCTGGATCTATCAGAAGAGGCGTGCCATTGGAAGAAAGAGTTATGCTAAAGAGGTCAGCATGGCCATGCGCTGCTATTGCGCCATAGCCCAGTTCCCCGCAGTCCATTATCAGCACATTTCCATTCGGTGAAGGGTTTCTGAAAACAGCATAGCCGCCCTTGTCAAATAGCCTGGACCCTAAAAAGGCCTTTACTTTCTTTATCCGTCTACACCTCTTAAGCCCGTCCATGCCAAAGAGCCAGTAATGTTCTTCTTTAAACCCGTTTCCCTTTTCCTTAAAATCTCCCCTGCCGGATAAAATGCTTGCGCTGGATAAAAGAGATCTATACATACTGTAATCCCTGGCGCTGGACAATCTTATTGCCACGCCATTATCCGAGTCCCCGATATGCGGCACATTGCCATTCGTATCTATAATATTCATGATAAACTCTGCCATGCTATAGAACCTGCCGAGTAATTCCCTGGGTATCTCTATGTTATTTTTCTGCAGAAGTACAATTGCCAGTAAGGCTAGTTCCATGACAAAGCCCTGATAGCCAAGCGCCTGTTCCTTTGTAACGCCGTCTGGATAGACCTGATTCAAAATCTCTTTAAACAAGACCTTCTTTCCGGTGTCCAGCCATTTCCTTGAGGTCTTAAATCCTGGAAATGTAAGACCGGCTATCAAGAGTCCAGCAGCCTCTCCTATCAAATGATTATTGCCGGACGAATGCCTTGAGAGATTATTCCTCACAAACTCTGCGTGTCTGTATATAGATTCTAAAAATCTCCTGTTTGAACTTATAGAAAATACACCGGATGATTTTATGAGCTTATATGCCCAGCACCAGGAAATAAGTCTCAGGCTGACTTCAAGCGAACTCTTCCAGTTAACGCCTTTATATCCTGGATTCTGTTTTATCCATGAAATGACCTGGTCCCTTGCCTCAATCGCGTATCTTTTCTGCCCTGTCAAAAGACACGCCTTACCCAGCGTCACAAGATGCTGGAATCTATTTAATTCCCATACAAATCTGATATCTTTTAAATTGTGTCTGTTCCTGTGCCAGTCTATTTCCTTTCCGAAATTCCACTCTGAATCAAATATCTTAAAATTGTGGCTGCAAAGCCTGTCTGCATCCCGGACTATATCTTTTATGCTGTTTGGAAAAAGCCTTAAGAATTGCCGCCTTATTTCCAGGGTCCCATTGGCGCCAAAATAAAAATTTGTCCCATTTTTATCCTTGATTAAAACCCTGCCCAGGTCCACCTTTCTATTTAGAAAAACATGAATATTCAGCTGGATAAGTTTATATATCCTGCGCACTGCTTCCTGCCCAGATATACACGATAATCTTCTTATATACCAGATAAGCTGCTTCATATCCCTTTATCCTTTAACTTAGACACGACACTTCTGAACTTGTCATTCCCTGTGCGCCTGATAGAATCTACCTTCTCTACGGATATATTCATGCCGCATCCGACCCGCACCCGAACCCTCTCTATGATATTAGCTTCATCTGTGGCCGAAAAATCAACATCTGGAACGACCTTTACCCGTATATTCTTTCTGTCTTCCTGGATCAGCTGCGCCTCTATAAAATTCTTTAATCCTTTATACAGACAGTCCATCATGCCTACATATCTTCCTTCAGGCGTAATGACAAACTCGCTCAACCTGCCTATGATCTTATCGATCATCTGCGATTTTCTGCCGCATTTACACTCTTTTTCAGATGGGATGACAACATCTCCGGTCCTATATCTTATGAGCGGCATTGACATATTGATAAAAGATGTCCCGATGATCTCTTTATAGCCCTCTCTGTCCTTGCAGTCTATAAACTCCACAAGGCCATACTCAGGAAGCACATGTAAATTGCCTTCCGGGCATGTTGCTATAGCTGCTACCCTTTCTGCGTTTCCGTAAAAGTCATAGACCTTGCAGTTAAACACCTCTTCTATCAATTTCTTTTTGTAATCATGCAATGTCTCGGAAGAAAGAATAGCTGATTTAAAGGACACACCTTTAAGCCCGCTTTCCTTTATAAACTTTGCCAGTATGTAAAGCGAGGATGAGTATGCCTCTATATATACCGGCTTAAAATCCCTCAGTACATTTACATAATAAGGCACGGTATCACGGGATATGTGAAAGGCTGAAAGCATCAGCTCCTTACCAAGGAAATCGCATTTCCAGAAAGGCGGCCTTTTACTTGACACTGGCATGATGATATCGCCTCTTAATATCACCTTTTTATCTCCCGGCCTGATACCTGCCCAGTTCCTCTGTTTCCACAATATCGCGTTCTCAAAATTTACAGAATAGAGGTCTCTGTAAAGCACTATGGGCGTGCCAGTGGTGCCGCTCGTGGCTGACTTTCTCAAGAATATCTTTTTAGAGCGCCTTGATATAAAATCATCAGGATTACGCAGGATCTTATCCCTCGTAAGAAATGGTATCTTTTCCAGATCTCCTTCTCTAAATTTGCCATTTATGTTGATGCCTGCCTCGTCAAAGAGCCTTTTATAATAAGGGACGTTCGAATATGAGTAGCGGATAACATCCTTCAGGCTTTCCATCTGTAATTTTTTTATATCTTTTCTGGAAAATTTATCTATCTCCATGATACGCGCAAACATATTTTTAAAGGGCCTGCCCTCGCGCAATTTTCTCCATATCCATTTTTTTACAGACAGTCTTATATCTTTACCTCCGCAACCCCGGAGGTTGCCGAACGGCAACCTCCGGGGTTGCGAAAGGGTAAGCAGGTTTTTATATTCTTCAAAAAAACCATTCACCACGCGGTCCAGCCTGAACACAGAATCTATTTTCTCAATATTATTTCTCGACATGGTCTTGCTTAACTCAGTATCCTTTAAGAGCCTTATGATTTTTCTGGCCAGGTCTTGTTTTTCGCCGGCCTCTACCAGAAAACCGTTCACGCCATCTTCCACGACCTCTGGGATACCTCCGACCTTTGTAGAGATCACAGGCAATCCTGAGGCCATTGCCTCCAGTATTGCAATAGGCTGTCCTTCGTGATATGAAGGCAGCAAAAACAATGCAGCCCTTTCAAACTCTTCCAGCAGTCTTTCCCTGCTGAGCCATCCCAATAAGACTATGTTTTTATCAATACCCCTCTCTATGCAGATCTTTTTTATCTTTTCTACATCGCCATCGCCTGCGAGATAAAATCTGGCCTCTGGGATTTCCCTGGTGACGACTGGCACAATATCTAAAATGTCATATGTGCCTTTGCGTTCTTCCAGCCGTCCTGCAGTCAATATATTCATACTGAGAAAATCCCTGTTACCATTGATATAACTGAAAGGCGTTGCATCAATAGGATTGGGTATTATCTTTATATTTTTATTCTTTGTCATGCGCGAGACTTCAGAGTGCCATGTCTGAGATAAAACTATTATGCTGTCAGAGAGATCCAGTATCTTTTTTATGAAAACTTTTCCCGCTGTATTCGATTTTCTATAAAAGACGTCAAAGCCTGCGCCATGTATATGAAATACCACCGGCCTTGCAAAAAGCCTGGACACGAGGAGCATTATCGCCTTTCTGCAGAAACTGCCCTTTGAACCGCTCAGGATATGGACAATGGCTATGTTTTTATCAGTCAATAATCTTATAAAAAACCGAACCAGACTCTTTATAAAAAACCATGTCTTTAAAACCACATTGCCATCAACTGTTGTAGGATGATAGACTGCCTTTAGCCCTTTTGGAAACTTTGAGCAGAGGTAATTCTTTGCAAAACTGGAAACACCCCCTTTTGCCTTTAGGTCAGGGCCTACTATAACTATGTGTTTGTCAACTGTCATTGAATCTTGCTTTTGGAAAAAATCCTCCATGTTTTTAATCATGGTCTTCAAAGAAAACTTTTCTTCCACTCTCTTTTTTGCATTCATGCCGAATCGCCTGGCCTTATCGCTGTCTCTAAGTAGCTCTAAAACTCTTTCACTAATGGCCTCAGGGTCTTCGGAAGGGACGATAATGCCTGATTCATTGTTCTTTATGATCCTGGAATTATCGCCTACGCCTGTGGCGACTATGCCCTTTGCGCTTGCCATGTATTCTAAAAGCGATACTGGAAAAGATTCTATCCTTGAGGAAAGCACTGCCACGTCAAAAAGAGAAATAAGTTCTGGTATATCCTGTCTCTCGCCCAAAAATAATACGTGTTCCTTAAGTCCTAAGTCCCCTGCAATGTCTTCAAGCCTATTTCTCTCTCCTCCATTACCTATAATAAGAAACCTGGTATCCGGCATTAAAGCTGCTATCCTCTGGGCTGATCTTAAAAACACATCGTAGGCCTTTTCCACTACTAATCTACCGATCATACCCACGACTTTATTCTTATCAGAAAGGCCTATCTCCTTTTTTAACTCATCTGTATTGAAATTCTTTGAAAACCTGTCTATGTCTACTGCATTATGAATAAGATAAAGCCTGCATGGATCTATACCATAATCTGTTATCAGAGATTCCATCTTCAGTCTGGATACCACGCCTATCCTATCCAGCCTCCTTAATAATAATCTATTTATGATGCCTGATTTAAAGCGTTCCCATTTCTCCGGCTTCCTCATGGTATGTATGACTGTAACCGTATGAGGTATCTTCAGAAGCCTTGCGCATAAATATCCCCAGAATAAGACCAGCGGCGAACTCTCCAGATGCAATACATCTGGACGTTCTTTTTTAAGCAGAAAAAACAACCTGTAGATCCCTGCGAGGTCATATTTGTCCTGCATAAGACTATGCACCATATCAATGCCTTCTGATAAAAGTTTCTTGCCTATGGTTCCTGGACTATAGAGACAGCACACCTTTAGCTGAAACCTTGACCTATCAAGTCCTTTTATTACCTCGTAGGCCATTTTTTCAGCGCCGCCAAGAGACAATCTTGAGTGGACAAAAAATATCTTCACTTTACCTCTCCGTTAAAATAACACCTGTCAGCCTTGCTCGGCAGATATGCCCTGTCCTGAAGTTTAAATATCTCCACGCACAGCTTATTGTTAAACTCGATATCCAGGCCTGCTTCACCAGGACTCTTTTTCGAGATAATAAACCTGTGACTTTGGCCTGGCTTCACTGATACAGGGTTTTCTGGCTCGAGCTTACCCTGCATGATCCTTGAATAGTAAAGGGCCATGTCAGCACCGTTTGTATTCTTGAGCTCCACATGGAGCAGCCAGATATCGCCATCCCACTTATACTTTAATTTTTGCATGACTCCTCCTCTTTCTCTGAAACATCTTTATCTCTGCATCAGTGCCGCAGTTACTACAGATATAACCCCTTCCATTCGCCTGAATACCTGCAGGTGTTGCATTCAGCCCCATCCTCTCTACAAGGAGACTGTTGCATACCCTGCAATACGTATTCGTGCCTTCATGACTGAAGACATTTCCGAGATAGCAGTGTTTTATGCCTGCCTCCTTTGCCAGCTCACGTGCCTTTTCAATCGTATCTACTGACGGCCTTGAGACATGTGTGTATTTATAGTTAGGGTGAAAACGCACGAAATGAAGAGGCACATCCCCTGACAGGTTATGCTTTACCCAGTCGATCAATTCAATATAATCCTCTTCTTTATCGCTTGCGCCTGTGACCACTAAATTGCTTATCTCTAAATGATGCCTTTTGCCATCAAAGATCTTTTTCGCGCCATCCAGAACTGGCTTGAGCCACCCCGTGGTCAGACTCCTGTAATATTCATCATTCATGCTCTTTATGGAAATGCTGAAAATATCTATCACCTCCATGAGCTCTTCAATGGCCTTAGGATTTACAAACAGCGCTGTCTTGAAAAGATTATACAGGCCGTGTTTTTTTGCGAGCCTCGCTGTATCCAGCACAAACTCATACCACACCACTGGGTCATTGTATGTCCAGGAGAGTATCTTTATGCCGCGCTCCAGGGCCATGTTTACGATATCTTCAGGCGTGTATTCGAATATAGAGTTTTCGTCAATGTGCTCTATCTGCGAAAATCTCCAGTTCTGGCAATATGAGCATGCGAGGTTGCACCCTACATTTCCGAGCGAGAGTATGCGGCTTCCCGGCTCAAAGTGAAACACTGCCTCTGTCTCTATAAATTCCTCTGCTGCGCGCACTGCCCTGCCATAACTCAAGGCATAGAGTGTGCCGTTTGTATTTTTTCTGACCTTGCAGAATCCAGTATTGCCCTCTGCTATTACGCACATCCTGGGACAGAGTTCACACTGGACCCTGTTTTCGCTAAGCTTCTTGTATAGCTTTGCCTCGTAATTAGAGTCTAACTTTTTCATTTGAATCCTCCTTTAGTTTCGATACAAACTGTTTGAACTTTCCGCCTTCTGTCCTTGGAATACTAGGTACCTTTTTAATATCTACCTCTATATCATCCCCCAGAAAATTCTTTACACTCTTCCTGAGCTTAGATTCCTCCATCACTGTGTATTTCTCGCTGATTACTATATTCACCCTGATCCTGTCAAATTCCTCCTGCACAAACTGCGCCTCTATAATGCCTTTTAGATCCGCGGAAAGCATGCCTGAGAGAAGTGACACAAAGCGGCCGTCCTTTGTCATAAAAAATTCATTAGTCGCCCTGCCCTGGATCGATTCTATCCTCTGAAAATTCCTCCCGCATGGACACTTTTCTGAAGACGGTATTACAATATCACCTGTCTTGTAGCGCAAAAGCGGCATTGCAAAATTATTTAATGCAGTACCTGCGATCTCGAAAGACTCCTGCATGCCCCTGACAGGTAAAAGTTCTGTTATGGCATACTCTGGATAAATATGATAGTTTCCTCTTTCACACATGCCTATTGCCGCGACCCTCTCTGCTGCGCCATAATGGTCAAATACCCTGCAGTTAAACTGCTGTTTTATAAATGTCTTCTGGTGCGGCATAAGCGCCTCTGATGAAGTAAAGATATATTCAAGGTCCATTTTTATACCCTTAAGATGCATGAGTTTTGCCAATAGATATACAGCAGATGGCACAGTCTCTAATGCAGCTGGTTTAAACTTTAATATCTTCTCAGAATAAGATTCTATATTTTCCTCTGAAAGATGATAGGCTGAAAGCAAAAGGCCCTTCTGAAAATGATCATGCCTCCAGAACGGCGGCCTCTTTACGCTGGATGGCACGATAGGGCTTGAGCGCAGGACCATCTTTCTTGCCTCGGGACTAAGTCCTGCCCATTTGTATTGCCTCCTGATCATGGCATGCTCAAAATTTATAGAATGAATATCCCTGTAGAGCTTTAAGGGCGAACCTGTTGTGCCGCTTGTGAACACCTTTCTCATAAGCGATTTATTTATATTCCGTGCGCGAAATTCCTCAGGGTCTCGCTTTACATCCTGCTTCGTTATCACAGGTATCTTTTTTAAATCAGATATATCCCTGATATCATCCGGTGTCAGATTAAGTTTTCTAAAAAGCTTCTTATAATAAGGTACATTTTCATAGCAGTGCCTTATCATCCTTCTCAGCTTTTCTCTCTGTAGCTGCTTTAGCTCTATTTCAGAATAATACTGGCTCTTTTCCAGTTCAGAAAGCATGGCCTTGAAGGCCTTGCCCTCTCGCAGTAATTTAAAACCCAGGCCGCGCAGAGAGACCGCAAGGTCCTGCATATAAGAAGGGCTGTTTATATAAAATGAAGATGTAAATATACTCACTTTGAACTCCTGGTTCTGTCATTGCGAGGAGTCCCGACCGAAGATCGCGACGACAAGGCATGACGCAATAAATTAGACGCTATCCATACTGATAAAAAGCTTGTCTTTGGGATAGGTCCCATGCCTATCCAGTTCAATAAAAACATTTCTGTATTTTTAGTGTTGATCCCGCCGCAGGTAGTCCTCGCGCACTTGAAGCCCGCCTCCTGCGCCAGGCGCCTTACCCTCTTGTCAAACCTGCCAAACGGATAGGCAAATTCCGTGACTTTCTGCCCGATGTTCTTCTCTATTGCGCTCTTTGAATCCATGAGTTCGCGGCGCACTTCGTCATCACTCAATAAACACAGATTCCTGTGAGTCTTTGTATGCGAGCCAAAGCTTATCAGGCCATTCTGCATATCTCTGATCTCATCCCAGCTCAACATCTTTGAAGGGCCTGCAGGGTTTGTAACTCCATGTTCTTTTTCCATCTCACTTATAAAAGGTTCATGTTCTTTTTCATCCTTATCTATCAATACACTGTTTATCTTGTTAGTCCTAAACTGTGACTTCTGGATATTAAAGACCCTGTCCCACCAGAACACCTCTTCCTTACCTATATAATCAGTAGTGAGAAATATAGTAGCCGGCACGCCGTATTTCTTTAATACAGGATAGGCATTCAGGTAATTATCCATGTAGCCGTCGTCCAGGTTTATGCTGGCATATATTTCGTTTGAACACCCGCGCTCCAGCGCCTTCAGGCCGTCTGACATGGAGACTGTTTTAAAATTATCCTTTATATACCGCACATGCTGTTCAAATATATCCCTGGAAACGGCCAGATATCCGCCGCCCTCAGAAGGTCCGGATACCCTGTGATACGTAAAGACCAGTAATCTCGGGCTGCGCCTCTCTATCAGCTGGAGCACGGCCTTTGACACGCCAAGGTAATAACACGCGTATTTAGCGATATCTTTGAGCTTAAACTTTACTGCCATCCAGCATCTCCTTTGTCTTCATCCACGCACGATGCAGAAATCTGCTCTTTTTCAAAAACGGCATTATCTTTAAGTACAAAAGATACAGGCACCCCGAATAAAATGTGTCTCTAAATATCCTTATGCGGTTGTGGGTCTTAAAGGTCTTTGTCAGGTTCTTCTTCCATCCTTCTTCTCCCCGTAGAAAATCTAATTCCGGGATACCTCTTTCAATAGAGTCTTTCAGGATCCACAGCATCAGCATAGTCCCAGGAGAAAAGCACGAATATCTCCTGTCAAATGACGCATTATAGCTATATATCATCTTGCCATAGCAATAATCATACATATAAGCTATAGTCCTTCCGTCCAATTTCAGAATAGACAGGTCTACCCATCCCTTCTCTGCAAATACACTAAACATCTCTTTATGAAAATCTCTGGTCGCCTGCTTTGAAAATATCCCTTTTTTCTCCTTGCCCTGCCAGCTATCTCCTTCTACCCTGCATATATCTGAAAAAAATCTTCCGGGCTCAGCTATCTTATCTCTCTGCCTCTTAAAATCCAGCTCCAGACCTAGCCCTCTATTCTTTGCCTGTTTGAATTCTCTATTGAACTTTTTGGAAAACTTCTTCTGTTTGGCATCTCTGTCTTTCCCGTTAAGGTCCATGAAAAAGACCTTGCTTGAAGGGCCCAGGATATTCATATATCTTTTGTCTTTTAACCATGTCTCTATAGTCTCTGACGTGCCTGTCCCATCCAGGATCTCCTGAAGATCAATAAAATCCCACTCTTCTTTTATGGTCTCGAGATAATCCAGTATCAAACCCAGGGCCTTCTTACCGTCGCCATCCATAATAAAATCCATCCTGTCTGAATAAATAGTCCCGATAAAACAAACCGCCTTCACCTGAAGTCCAAAATACCGGTATTTTCTGATGACTAAGGGCGCTATGCCGACCAGTTTCTCATCATCAAAGACATTTAATATCAGAAGCGAGGCATCTTTATAAAAATGCCTGATCACGCCATCTATCCAATCATAGGTCAGAAATATATTGTCAGCGTTGCTCCTCGAGACAAGTTCATCCCAAGAGTCCTTGCACTCTGTAAATTCCTTATATATAGATATCCTTTTTATCTTC
The DNA here is from genome assembly GCA_030765235.1 of Candidatus Gorgyraea atricola. Taxonomy (NCBI): domain Bacteria; kingdom Pseudomonadati; phylum Candidatus Omnitrophota; genus Candidatus Gorgyraea; species Candidatus Gorgyraea atricola. The sequence continues at coordinate 14,730 of JAVCCW010000005.1, forward strand.
ATGAGAGCATCCCATTGTATATCTTGTAGAGCCTTCTGCTTACTTCATCTATCCTGTAATTCTCAAAGACCTTTTTATGCGCATTAAGGCCGAATCTTTTGCGCAAGGCCGGATCTTTCATGAACAATGCTATTTTATCTGCAAGGCCCCTGGGATCCTGTTTCTCCACTAAAAATCCATTTACTCCGTTATCGATTATATAAGGAATACCGCCTACCCTTGTCGTCACTATAGCCTTACTGGAAGCCATTGCCTGTAAAAGCGCCAGGGGCGCCACATCCTGCTGTGAAGGAAATACAAATATAGACGCCTTTCCGTACTCTTCCTTCAAGCCTTCCTCATTCAGGCTGCCCTTAAACTGCACATGACCGTCTAATCCATTCTCTTTTATAAAACCAAGTAGCTGGTGATAAAATCTGTCCTCTCTGATCTGGCCTGCTATCCTGAGCGTCATCCCGCCAAAACTCTGCTTCAGTATATTCATTGCGCGCAAAAGCGCCATCAAGCCCTTTGCCCTTGAGATATTACCGACAAATAAAAGCCGTCCCTCTTCTTCTGAATCTCTATCCATATTAAAGAAGGTCTCAGAAATAGGATTGTTTAACTCATACACATTCTTATGCTTTAGCTGTCTGGATAAATATTTCTTTGCAAAAGGGCTGTTTACTATAAAATTCTCTGTCTTTTTCATGCACCTGATAGACATGCAAACCTGAAAACACATTCTTATCCTTGCCTTAAGGTCATAAAAACGCGGCTGACTGCTGTCAGATAATCCATGCGTGCTCACGACCATCCTCTTGTGACCCTTGTCCAGGGCTGCCAGAGTATAGTACCCGAGCATATGCGCATGCACTAAATCCGGCTTGATCTCGTCGAGCTTCTTGTTTATTGCCTTTCTTGTCTTTGAATAAAATCTTACATTGCCAAGATGGTCTTCAGCAGGCACTGTATGCACATTGATACCATTGTATGTAAAATGCGTGTCCTTACTTATCAGGTGACTGGATGTCACGACATGTATGTCCAGGTCTTTGAACCTTGAAAGCCCCTCGACCATATTCACGACTACTGCCTGCACCCCTCCTGATATATTCTTTGAGTCTGAATTTTCTGGATATGGCCCTAATATGGCTATCTTCATATCTTCACCTTTAAAAAACCTAAAACCTCTTTGATCAGGGTTGTTTTTTTGTGAACAATGTATATAAGCGGCAGGCCGGATACCAGGATCATGCCTAACTTTACACTCAACGCCACTGCATCCAAAAGAACAGTCGGGGAACCCTGTACATAGCGCTCAATAAAAAAGACTACAATGCCCATATATAAAAGAGGCGCGTACAGGCCAAGCAAATACAAAACACACCTGATCCTATTTTTCATATAATGATTTAAGGCGTATATAAAGATCACAGACCCTATAAAGAAAAACGCCAGAAAAAGACCGATGCTGACGCCTACGATCCCAAGCCCCCTGTTTATAAAAACGATGCTGGCCAGCAATACGATGCTGATACCTGCCACGTATACAGGCACAAGGAACCTTTGTTTGCTTACGCTGGTTATGAACGCTACGGATGTCGGTGAAAACGCCAGAAAAAACCTCCCTAAAAGTATGAGGACAAATGGATACAGTGAAACAACGTACTCTGGCAGAAAATGCGACACAAAAAATCTGACGCACGCGTAATAACCCGCCAGCACCACCGGAAATAAAAGTGACATCACGAGCGTTGGTTTGAAAAAATATTTTTTTATCTCCATGATGTCGTGAGTCTGGCCAAACCTCTCGTACATGTGCGGCTCAAAAACCCTGTGTATGCTCAGCGGAAAATACATCAGAAACGTGGTTGCAAGTATTGCCACTGAATGATAGCCCATACTCACCTTTCCTAAGAAAGCGAGGACAAGTATCCCGGCGAGGCTTACGATGGTCCCCTGTAAAAAATTTATGGACATGATGGGAAACCCTATCTTCATCAGCCTGAATATCTCCTTTGGGTCAAAATCCAGCCTAAATCTCAGGGGTTCTTTTATGTATAGATACAGGACTGTCAATAAAGGCGTGATCACCGCGACTATGTAAACCCCGTATATCTTAAGCCGCGGCACAAGTATGAGCGTAAGTATCACGCTCAGGACAGGGAATATCATGCCTGCCTTGCTTATGAGTAAAAACTTTTTCACTGCGATAAACGAGGTCTGATAGAACTCATGCAGACACATCACTATTGCCAGAAGCGCGATGGCGACCATGCCTGTCGTCTCGTTGGGCGCAATGGTCTTTCGCAGGGAAATAGCTGTTATTATCAACACGGTCGAAAACACAAGTATCATGCTCAGGGTGAACGCCAGCGCGACATTCCTCACCTTATCCATGGCCTTGTTCGAACCCCTGCCGTTTTCATAAGGTATCTCTCGCGCCATTGCGTTGAATGTTCCCAGGTGCGCGAATGTCGAATATTTTAAGATGATATTAAGCGCTGACCAGACACCGTAAAGCCCGGGCCCCAGTATCCTGGCGTTCAGGAATCCACGTATAAAAAACATGGCCTGCGCGACATAGGTAGACCCTGAGAAAAAAGACGTATCCCTTAATACATTTTTTCTATCGAGCGAGCGCTGTATCATAATGCCTTTCCCATCCGTAAATAATACCGGCAAATATAAAAAACAAAGAGTTTACAAATTCAAAATACTTCATCTCTATAAATAACGAGTTGACTACGAAGACAGCCATAATAGCCCAAAACACTGCGACCATGGCCTTCTCTCCCGGCTTGCGGGCCAGTGATTTATACAGCCTGATACTCTTTGACAGGATTAAAAAGTATATCGACAGTATCAATGCAAAACCTGCTATGCCCATCTCAGCCAGTATGCCTATAAAGGTATCGTGCTGGACAAGCTCAGCCGCGCGAAAAGGTATACCCTCTATATTTTCATAATAACGCATTACATGTTTTGAAAACCTGCCAAAGCCCACGCCTAATACAGGGTGGTCCATGAACATATTCATGGAAGCTATATAGAGATTCAACCTGTCATAGACCGGGTTTTCATTGCCTGCCCTTCTTGCCGCAACATGCATCGTGTCATCATCCAGGATAAAAAACAGGCTTACGGCGGTCAAAAGGCAGAGCGCTATAGTTATGATCAAAAATATCTTTTTCTTGTGCCTCATCGCAAACAACATTATCGCTGTAAAACCCATGATACCCGCGATCCATGTGGCCCTTGTGTATGTAAAAAATATTGCTATTGGTGCCAGGGCGAGCAATACCCATGAAAGATGTCTCCACGAGGACTTGCTGTCGGGCTTAAGTATGAAAAAGAATGAGCTCGTAAGGACAAATCCCAGCGCAGTCCCGTTTACCGCTGCCTGGAGAAACGGGCCTCTTGCCCTTTCAAAATGTATGCCCACTGCAGGGTCTAGTATGTACTTCGGCCATATAAGGCTATGGACATTAAAATGTTCAAAAAACGCGGTAAGGCATAGGTATGCGCCTAAGACCACGATGAACTTGATAAATACATTCCTCTTCTCAGGTGTATCAAACACATGCTGACTCACATAAAACATGAAAAATGGGACCAGGTACCCGGTCAAGAGTTCTCCTATACCCAGGCCTCCGCCTTGCTTAACGAGCGAACCTGTCCATACCATTGAGACAATGGCAAGGACACAGAAGAAAAACATGGAATACTCAATACCTGTAAATGCATAGAGCCTGCGCTTTCTTGCGAGGACCTCCAGTATAAAGATACCCAAAAGGAGCACAAACACTATCCTGGATATGTCCATATCCGGCATTATGGAATCCGCAAACTCCATCTTCTGGTATTTAAAAAAGAGTATTGTCAGGAGCCACAGGTATATGCCTGAGGTAAAATTCTTGCTTACGATCAGAAAAAAGGCTATAGCGCCTATGATCGCCATGTGTAAAATAAGCAATACCTCTGGTGAAAATAATGTAGCTAACATCACATAAACCTCTCAGTTAACATCCCCTACCACTCCCGGTCCCGTCCGCCTAAGGCGGACGGGACCGGGAGTGGTTACTATTAATA
>JAVCCW010000006.1 GCA_030765235.1 Candidatus Gorgyraea atricola
CTTGCTGGCCCATTGTGATAATATCCCTTTCTGCCATAATGCCTCCTTTTTAAAGAGTACATTATAGCACTTTCATTTAGGACATTTTAACTTTGCCTAAATAGGACATTATCACTTTGGTATTACAGGGTTTTTTGGGGTAGTTTTAAGCAACTTAGACTTTTGCACCACCCAGACTAGTGCTTTTGGAGGCATCGTTGGACCGTGCTTGCCCCGTTCCAAATTCTAGTCGATAATCAATTTATTGTTTGTAACTGATTGCGGGCAACTCTGATTGATCATTTGATGATATTTAAGAATTTGGAACGGGGCAAGCACGGTGTCTTTTTGAGCTCACAGGCTGGGGCCATTCGGCACATTAGGAAGATTTTGGCAAAAGTCCGCAAGGATTTACAGCGAGCCCCGTTCCAAATCAAAGATTTGGAACGGGGCAAGCAAATGACGGAACTGACCGAGCCCCGCAGGGGCGAGGGAATTCCGTCAAATTTGCGAGCTGTAAACCGTAGCGGACGGCAAAATCTCTCCAGTGCCGAATGGCCCTAGCCTGTGAGCTCAAAAAGACATTTTTCTCGCAAGTCCTACTAGTCTAGATGGTGTTAAAATAAATGGTAGGGGGTAACCCTACAACCCCAGTTGGATGGCGATGCCGCAGAGTAGGATGGTGGCGCCGGCTATGGCGTGGGTGTAGCGCTCGACCCGCCTCAATGGAATCAGATTTATCCCAAAGGACAAGATCAAGACCATACCAAGCATCGTAGCGATAGTTACGCTGCTGAATATCGCGGCTACAGTAATGATACCTGCGATACTGCTTTTTGCTGCAGGATACATGAGGATGGGTATTAGTGGCTCGCATGGGCCAAGTACAAATATTGTAAAAAGGACCCATGGTGTAATATTTGCCTTTTTCTCTCCGTGAACATGGGCATGTTCCTTCATGTGAGAGTGATCATGCGAATGGTTTATAGAATCTGAATGAAGGTGTAAATGTTTGTGAGGCCTATTTTTTATTGCCCTGTGTATCCCCCAGACCAGATACGTAAACCCAAACGCCATCAAGGCCCAGCCTGCGAGGTTTCCACGAAAACCCTCAAATACCTCTAATCTCATGACCGCGATGCCAAAAATAATTCCTATAGCCCCAAGAACAACAGAGCTCATCACATGGCCAAGCCCGCATAAAAACGTTATTACGCTTGTCTTTAACAAAGACCACTTTCGGGCCTTACTCATTACAATAAACGGGAGATAATGGTCAGGGCCAAAAAGCGTATGAATAAAACCGATCGAAGCTGCTGTAATGTATAAAGGAATCAATGCATTATCCAAGGTAAATATCTATCCTCTTTACTTTTCTGTCTCTTATGTCTTTTGAGTAAGGCGCCTCTATGATGTCTTTTTTTACCTCTACCTTTTTGCCGCTATCATATTTAATGACAAGAAAACGCGTCTTTACTGAATTTGCACCAGCTGTATTTTTCCTTCGAGGATTATGATAAGTGACTGTGGTCTTACCTAAAAACTTAAATGTAAAACTATTCTTCGGAAATCCATTCTTGGCCTTTTGAGTAAAAAGCCATCCTGGTAATACTGGGCTGAACTTCAGGCAAAGTTCTCCTTTGTTATTAAGAAAAAATGGCTTCTCCCCTACATTCATCAACAGCCATATAGTCATCATCTCTGCGGTTGAACCACTGAGCCTTGCCACAAAGCCCTTGCCGTGCAGCTTCTTGTCTGGAAATGCGCTAGATACTATAAAAGATGAATTCTCAAACACACTCCTTCCATAGACCTCTGGGTCCTGAAATGGTATAAGAAGGTTATTGAATTCCTCAAAGAATTCTTTATAAAGGCCTGCTCGCAGGATCTCTAAAAGATATTTGTACTCCATGTGCAGCCATATAGATTCATTCTCAAGCCACCCAGGCGTAAATACACTGGAGCGGCCCACCTCCTTTGAAATACCCTCAAGGGATTCATTGATCTTATACATCTTGAGCTTCTTGTCGTATAGGCCTGTTTTTTTCAATGCACTATACAGCGCCTTTTTCTTCTTTATATCCTTTTCAATCCTCATGGCCCGCACGTTTCCCTCTAAAAATAAAGGTATCTTGCTAGTCTTAAACGCTGTAGGCTCTACAAGAGGAAGTTCTGTTTTTGGATCTCGTTTATTCAGATTTTTGAATTTAGACACCTCGTTTGCAAAGTAAGTTGCATAAACCTTTTTGGACGGGATATATGTCTTTTTAATAACAGAGTCTATTTTTGAAAGAAATATTTTCAATATCCTTTCCAGCTCTGCAATGCTAAGTGTATTTTCAGTACCACTAAGACCAAGCTTGACCTTTTCCCTGTACTTTTCCTTTAATAAATTAGCCTTATTCCAATAATAAAAATCTTTTTTAGCCTTGGATGTCTTGATGAGCGATTCCAGCTTTGTTATAAAATCTTGTATTTCCCCTGCAAGCCTAATCTTCACTGCAGGGTTTAGATTTAGCTCTTTAAGCGCTTCTAATATAAAAACAATCTGTCTCTTTAACTCAAAGACCTCAGGCGTAGATGTCCCGAATAATCCTGGCAGGCCATTCATTGAATCGCACCAGCCTGGCTTATCTGCCTCCATCTCAATACCCCTGCCGCAAGGCCCTATAGACGCTATCTTATTTGCTATAATGCATAACATCTTGATAAGGAGCGTGGTCTTATATATCTTTCCTGTTCCTCTGGATGAACGCATTACATACGCGTCATCATGTCGTTTTTTTATCAGATGTTTCTTCTTAGAATCATGCCTCAAGGAATGATACTGCCTGACCTTACCCAATCCAACTAAAAGACATTTTTCAGAGACAGGCTTTACACAATGGCTATTATCGTAGAAGGTAAACTCTTTTTTATCCAGCAGGATCTCTTTTAGCTTCTCTGGATATATTGATAAAAAGCTCTCTACTAAATCAAGATTGTACGTCCAATGGTCTATCCAGAAACCCTCGCTGTGCGTGGCTTCGTATTTTGCATCGCAATTCCTTAAAAGTTCGCCCAGGAATTCATGCCATGGCCTCTTTAATTTAATGCCGGCCTTTTCAATGGTCATGAAAAGCTCTCCAGGGGAAAAATCATTCTGCAGGATATACTCTATCTTTCTTATAGCGTTTAGATCTACTTTTCCTTTAAAGGCATCTCTTAATAATACGTTATTCTTGACCCTGAATTTTACTCCGTGCAGGACTAAGGGGTTAAAGCCATCCAGTTGCTGCAGATTGTAAAAATTCAATATATTTGAATCACCTACATCAGGATTAAAGAACACGTCATTTCTGCGATTCTGATTTATGTCTCTGAAATTACCATTGCCCTGCGAGAAATATGTGGGATCTACATAAAATCTATTGTAATCCCTTTCCAGGTCGCCATGCTTTCTGGAATATACATAAAAGGTGGGCGATTGATCTCCGAAATTTACTGGATAGCCGCCGCGCATGACATTATCAAGAAATGTCTGTTTACAGTAAAGATCATACTTTTTCTCAGCTGAAGATGTGAAGACATCGTCCTGAAGTTTTTGTACAATTGTCTTATTTTCTTCTCTCTTATCTATAAAAAATTTCCTGTCGGTTAATCGCGATATCATTGAATTCAGTTTTTCTTTTGAGCCCATGTGGCCCATCAAGGAATAAAGCGTTACACTCCCTCCTTTTTTAAGCTTGGATGATGCAAGAGACATAGCGCATGGAAGTTTATTCTGACTTCTCTGCGAATCAGGCACTTTGAACCCTGGCTCATTTACAAAATGTATGGGATGCGAAAAATCATTGATCTCTCCGAAAATCAATTTCGGATCAACAAAGACAGGCAGGCATTCTGCCTTTTTCCCGTATTTAGATAAGGAGCTCAGGTAAAAATTTCCCTCGCTTATAAAAGATGTCTCAGATATGTCACTAGGATCTACCTTTAACCTATAAAACGGCGCGCCCTTTGCTATATTTTCCACAAGCATCCATGCCTCAACAGTACGCCTCATCTTTTGAAGAAAGAAATTATTCACGCCATAAGGTATAAAAAGAGGCGCGCCGTCCAATATCTCCATTTTCAAATCTTTTTTTGATATATTCTTTAATGTAACTACCCTTGCAAGGCCGGCAAAAGACTCGCCTGGTATAGTAAAATAATCTACTTCTACTTCAATGCCGAGCTCGTGATTGACTTCCTTAAGCCTGAGCTCGTGAGAGCTAATGAACATCTTTTGAATCGCATTAGAGTTCACGCAAAATGGTTCATACAGGATAGTCCCTTTTTTAGCCTTTATTTTTATAAATGTGCGGAAGCCTTGCGAAGATACAAGCTGGTAGGCCCTATTCGCGGGCAGAAATTCCATGATAGGGCTGTCTTTACTCTTAATGCCAAAACTGCACATACACTGGGCCCTATTGACATAGAACGCCCACATAGGCTTTCCAAATAGTCCTGCTATGCCTGGTAAGAAACTAGAGAAATTCCCTGCCTGGTTATAGTTTTCTATGATAAATTCGTTATTGGCGTCTATATAGTACTTTACAGACTTTTTCATATGGAGTAATTTTAACAGATAGGTCAAAACTTAGCAAGTAAATTAACCCGTTCCACCTCGTAGGTGGAACGGGTTAAGCAGTTTTAGCTCATGCCCGGGAGCTAATACAGCAGCCCTCTTTGCAGTGAGCTACAGGTCTTAGCATATATCTAACTATAATATCCATACTATCCCTCCCTTGGTTTATTTGAATATAATCCCTGTCTCCGTAGACCAGAACAAAAGGTCTATTTCATCCAGTGGAATATTCAATTGTTGAAAAAACTCTCTCATCTTGTTTTCTATTTTTATGTATTCTTTTTTAGTCAATGACTCTGGTATTTTCTTTATAATCCCGTATCTTTTCAGATTCTTAAGTATATGCCTGTCGAGTATAGCCAGGTCCTGGCCAAATCCTATGTTTCTTAAAAAATGACTTGCCTCTTTATAGCCAAGGCCTTTGATGTTTTTAACGAGCCAATCCCTGGCCCTGATAAGGTCTTTTGTGTCAATCATGGCCTTTAAATCTGAACATTTTCTTGCCTCGACTAAATACCGCGCCTTATTATTAGGAAAGCGCACACCTTTTAAACAGCGCCTCACGTCTCCCTGGGAGCCTTTAAAAAGTAAATCGTGTCTCTGTAGTCTCTTTATAGCCTGATCGCAAATAACTGCCTTTGCCTGTGGTGTCAATATACAGAAACAGAGCTCAGCGAATATATCCTTATCGCCTCTTTTATAGACATGCTGAAACTCCTGCAACCTGTTTCGTATATCTATTTTTTTCTTTTTATAACTGTCCAAAAGACTTTTCATATATCGAGCGCCTTAGATATCGCTTCTTTATCAAAACCTACTATTATCTGGCCGTCAATATCAAGGACAGGCACGCCCACCTGTCCTGATTTATCCATCATCTTCTTACCTGCATCAGGATCAGCACCTACATCTATATCCTCGAATGCTATATTCTTCTCTTTAAGAAAATCCTTTGCCCTGTGACAATAAGGGCAGGTGGATGTCGAATATACCTTTACGCTTTTACTCATAAAGCCCCCTTAATTCTATCAATTTCCTGAGATGCGACTGTTCTTCTTCGAGGAGCTTTTCGATGATCTTTTGTTCGCCCTCTAAGGCAAACTTTTTCATCTCATGATAAAAAAGGATCGAGTCTTTTTCAAATCCAATGCCTGCATCCACTGCGTCCTTCTCGCTCTTAATGCCCTTGGCTATTTCAGCGCCTTTATTTGCCTTTGTAAATACATATCCTTCTGAGAGCGCCCTGAGATAAGCAAAATATTCACCTGGATATGCCTCAGATGGTTCGTATTTCTTGACCTGAGCAAGTAGATTTTCGAATCTCTTTATGTGCTTATCCTCTTCGCCTCCAAGAAATTCAAAGATCTCTTTTGCCTTTTGACTTTTTGATATTTTTACTACACCATCGTAAAAGGCCTTGCCATTCTTTTCTATCTGTATTCCAATTTCTACAACTTCAGGACCTGAAAAAAGATTTGCCATCTCCTGCCCTCCTCATATTTAAGAAACCATTTTTATGCCTAACTTGAATGCCTTTTCCAAACAGTCAGTGTGTTTCTGCATGTCACCTTTGTCGTCTATCTTTGAACAGAAAAGTTCTGCCTTGTAATCTATATTAATAATAGCGAATAAATTCCTGACTATTGACTTCGCATTGTCAAAAAAGTCTTTCCTGTCTGAGCCCTCAACAGAAATAAAGGCGCCCTTTATTCTTTTATATCCAATATCTTTTTTTAATACAAATTTTGCCTTCCATGCGCACTGGAAACGGTCTATCATCATCTTTGTCTGCGCGGTCAGGCTGCCAAAAAATATCGGCGAGGCAATGATCAGGACATCCGTGGTTCTGATATTATCATAAAGCCTCTGCATATCATCTTCAAGAACACAGCCGCCATCATCCTTGATCGTTTCGCATTCCTGGCACGGAGAAAATTTTAGTTCATTAAGAATGATCTTCTCTGTCAGGGCGCCCTTGCTCCTGGCACCTTCAAGAACCTTGTCTAAAAGGATATCTGTATTACCGCCTGTTCTGGGACTTCCGTTAACACCTAAAACTTTCATCAGTAATTCTCGCAGAGCAGTTCGTAATGCGCTTGTGGATGAGCGCATGCAGGACATTCCTTAGGCGCCTCTTTGCCCTCATGCACATAGCCGCAATTTCGGCATTTCCATTTTACTATTCTTTCTTTCTTAAATACAGTCCCATCTTTTATATTTTTCAGTAGTTTTCTATATCTTTTCTCATGCTCTTCCTCGACCTCTGCTATCTCTTTGAACTGATCCGCTATCTCGTTAAAACCTTCTTCGCGCGCTGTCTTTTCCGCGTCCTTGTAGAGCTTTGTCCACTCCATATTTTCACCAGCCGCTGAGGCTTCGAGGTTCTGGCTAGTATCACCTATTACTCCTGCTGGATATGATGCCTGGATCTCCACTTCTCCGCCCTGAAGCAGCTTAAAAAACCTCTTTGCATGTTCTTTCTCGTTTTCAGCTGTTTCTAAAAATATTGATGCTATCTGTTCGTATCCTGCCTTTTTTGCAACACTCGCAAAATAGGTGTACCGATTTCTTGCCTGCGACTCCCCTGCGAACGATGCCAGGAGATTTTTTTCTGTCTTTGATCCTTTTAACTTCATAGTGCCTCCCTTATCTTTTGTTTTAATTCCTCTAATTCTTTATCATCTGGAATGTACTGTATCTTCAAACCCTTTAAAGGCTGCTCGAATTTACACGCCTCAAAAATCTTTTCTATCTCGCCAATGCTCTGACCTCCCCAGCCATATGAGCCAAAGGCAAAGCCAACCCTATTTTTTGGCGCAAGGCCTTTCATATAAGTCAAAAAAGCTGAAACAGTAGGCATTATACCATTATTCAGAGTAGGTGAACCAACGCATATATACTTCGCCTCTAAGACCTCGGCCATTATATCAGAGATATGATCTGTAAGAAGGCTTTTCATTGTACAATTTATGCCTTTTTCTTTAAATGCATTTTCGATTGTATGCGCCATTTTTTCAGTACTATGCCACATTGTATCATAGACAATGACTGCTTTTTTATCGCATGTATTAGTAGACCATTTTTTATAAAAATCTATGATATTCTTTAGTTTTTTGCGCCAGATCAATCCATGGCTCGGCGCTATCATATCTATATCGAGTGAACCAACAACCTCTAATGCCTTTTGTACCTGCTGGCCATATGGAAGTACGATATTTGCATAATACTTTGCTGCTTCTTCTTTAATAATATCCCACTTAAGCTCGTCGACAAAACGCTCATCTGATGCAATATGCTGGCCAAATGCATCATTAGACAAAAGCAGCTTCTCTTCAGAAACATAGGTCACCATTGAGTCAGGCCAATGCACCATTGGCACACATACGAATTTCAGATTTCTCTTACCTATATTAATAGAATCGCCTGAATTAACTACCTTAAAATCCCAATCCTTCTTAAAGTGCCTTTTTAGCCCCTTTGCGCCATTAGGAGAGCACACAAGCGTTGCATTTTTTGCTATTTCCATCATCCTTGGTAATCCACCAGAGTGATCCATCTCAGTGTGATTTGAAATAATATAATCTATTTTTGCTGGATCAACTATCTTCTTAATTCTCTCAAGCATCTCGTCAAAAAGATAGTGTTTAACAGTGTCCACGAGCACTATCTTTTCATCTATTATGAGATAGGCATTATAGGTAGATCCACGCTGCGTGAGATAACCATGAAAATTCCTTAGATCCCAATCAATCGCCCCGACCCAATATATGCCTTTTTTAATCTCCAATCTCATCCTTCCTTTACGAATTGGTCTTTGGTGGCGCCGCAGATTGGGCAGACCCAGTTATCTGGTAACTTTTCAAATGGCGTGCCTGGCTGGACTCCGTTATCTGGATCACCTGCTGCTGGATCATAGATATAATTACAGACTTCACATCGATATTTCTGCATCTTGATACCTCCTGTAGCCATGCCTTCTCCTTTAATAAAGGTAGGCGCTGTCTTTGGTGTTGTGCCGCGTTTTACCTGGTGATAATAAGCATATGTCATAGGAGTACCTGTTTTCAAAATCTCAGATTCTAACATCTCTCCTAAAAAAAGCGTATGCGTGCCACAATCAAGCTTATTTACTACTTTTGCATCAAAATAGCCAAGTGAATAATCCACAACTACTGGACATCCAGAAGAAAGCCTTTTAGACTTGATCCCCTTAAACTTATCTTCTTTCCTACCTGAGGCAAAACCAAACTTGCCTATGAAATTAAGCGGTGTATCTTCTGACAATATAGAGACGCTGAATCTGCTGCTTTTTTCTATAAATTCATGCGTCAGATTCTGCTTATTAATGCTTACTGCAACAGTTACAGGGTCACTTGTTATCTGAATGACAGCATTCGCGATCTGACCATTTAAAGAATCGCCTTTATTTGAAGCAACGATGTACATGCCATAGCCAATATTATGCAGAACATTTGGATCCATATCTCTCTAATGCCTCCTTTAAATCTTTCTGGGGTTCGCCAATCAATTTTAGATCAAAATTTTTCTGAAGCACCTCAAATACATTCTTGGAAATAAAGGCAGGGGGTGTTGGCCCAATATACATACCTTTTATACCAAGATACAATAAAGATAAAAGTATTGCAACTGCTTTTTGCTCAAACCAGGAAAGCACCAGCGTCAATGGCAAGCCATTTACATCAGTATTAAATGCCTTTGCTAATGCAGCTACTATCTGTACTGCAGAATAGGCATTATTACACTGACCTACGTCCAGGAGTCGTGGGATACCGTCTATGTCTCCAAAATCTAGTTTATTAAAACGATATTTTCCGCACGCCAGAGTAAGGATTACAGAATCCTTAGGTACTGATTCAGCAAATTCTGTGTAATAGTTGCGTCCTGGTTTTGCTCCATCGCATCCGCCGATTAAAAAGAAATGTTTTATCTTCCCAGATTTGACAGCTCCTACTATCTTTTCTGCCAGACCAAGCACTGCTGTGTGGTGAAAACCAGTCATGATCTTTTTACCAGGCGCCTCAGGTAGTGCGGGTAAAGACTTTGCTTTTTCTATTAACTTACTGAAGTCTTTTCTGTCTTTTATATGATTAGCGCCAGTGACTCCAGTAATACCTATAGTAAAGAGCCTGTCCTGATAAGTATCTTTGGGCGGGATCAACACACAATTCGTAGTAGCCAGAATCGCTCCTGGAAATTCCTTGAATTCTTTTTTCTGGTCCTGCCATGCGCTGCCAAAATTACCGACCAGGTGCGTGAATTTCTTTAATTCAGGGTAGCCATGTGCAGGAAGCATTTCGCTGTGAGTATAGACATTGATCCCGGTTCCTTGTGTTTGTTTTAAAAGCTCATAAAGATCCAAAAGGTCATGACCTGTAATAAGTATACCGGGGCCCTTTTTTGTCCCTGTCTCAACCTCTGTAGGCACGGGATTTCCAAATCTATCTGTGTGCGCCTTATCGAGAAGTTCCATCACCTTAAGATTTATTTCTCCGCACTTCAGAACCATCTCAAGATACTGGTTCAAATCAAAGCTCACGTTCGTCACTGTCTTAAACAATGCCTCGTGCATGAATGCATCAACAGTCCCGTCTTTTGCGCCTAATTCCCTTGCGTGATACGCGTAAGCTGCTATGCCCTTGAGGCCAAAAAGCAATATATCCTGAAGACTCTGTATATCCTCATTCTTTCCACACACGCCCATCTTTGTACATCCGCTTCCGCCTGCTGTTTGTTCACATTGATAGCAAAACATATTAGCCCTCCTTTTGTTTTCGTTTTTTATATTTTTTATACTTCTCTGGGCCTATACAATCTTTTGCCATGCTGCACCAGTCAAGGCATGATTGCGGCATATCTCTTGAGACCTTTTTTTTGCAATGCGGACAAGTAGTATCCGCTTCATCTGACCAGATCTCTACCTCTTTTCCGCACTTGCATTTTATATTCTCAGGAAAAGGCTCTTTGATTCTTTTAGAACCCGGGCATCCGTCAAAAAAACTCACGCTATGCCTCCTTTATATCGCCTTTGATCCCCACAATCACTTTCTCTAAAGGAATCTTTTTGCCAGATAGTCGCAAGGCCTCTTTGACGATCTGAATCAAGCCAAAACAACACGGTACCTCCATGTGAAGAACCGTGATGCTTTTGATATTATTCAATTTAAAAAGTTCTGCCAGTTTTTCTTCATATATAGTAGCCGCATCAAGCTTCGGACAACCAATAAGAAGCACCTTGTCCCTCAGGAAATCCTGGTGAAAATCAGGATATGAAAACGCCACACAATCCGCAGCTATAACCAGATCCGCTTCCTTTAAATAAGGCGCTTCCACAGGCACAAGCATGAGCTGTATAGGCCAATTTCCTAATTCAGGCTCGCTCTTGACCCTCCCTTGTCTCTTGTCCCTTGCCTGCCCCGTACGAAATCTTTGATTTTCGTATGGGGTCCCTTGTCCCTTACTAAGCGTTTTCACTGCTGTTCCAGGACAACCACAGGGTAATTCTTTCTTCTCGCGCTTCTCAAGCTCCTCCAAATGCTTCTTTGTAGCCTTCTCATCAAAACCAGCTGACTCTCTTTCCTCTATAGTTATAGCATCTTCAGGACAATGCCCAAGACACGCGCCCAGACCATCGCAGTAGATCTCTTTCACGAGCTTTGCCTTTCCATCTATTATCTGAAGCGCGCCTTCTGCGCAATTAGGGATACAAAGTCCGCAGCCCGTGCATTTTTCTTCGTCTATTTTTACGATTTTCCTTTTTGCCATGATCTTACTCCTTTAATAGAGATGCTATTGTAATCTTTTCTAATTCTTGCTTTACTAAGAGACAAATGCCTTTTAATTTTTTTCTAAGGACGCACTTCTTTACATTCGGACAGATCTTGCCTTTTAAAAGGCAGTTCGTAAAATCCAGTTTTCCTTGAAAGATTTCAATCAAATCTATCAGTCGTATTTTACTTGGGGATTTTTGAAAAGAAAATCCGCCTCTTTTCCCCTTGTGAGAGCGAAGCACCTTTTTCCTTGCCAGCTCCTGAAGTATTCTCCTTAAAAATCTCTCAGGCAGACGCTCCTCTTTGACAATCTCATCCACTGTTATAATGTCACTCTTAGATGAGCGTGCCATGAACACTAGGGCCCGTATCGCATAATCTGTATCTCTTGCAATGAAATTCATAATGATACTAATATAGTATTATTATCTAATTTTGTCAAGCCTTTTTTGAAGAAATCTTTGAAAGGAAGATGCTCAGCTCATAAAGCACTATTAAAGGTATAGCCATAAGGCATTGCGTGATTACATCAGGTGGGGTAAGAATTGCGCCTATTATAAAGATTATCAAGATAGCATACTTCCTGTTCTTTGCCAGGGTCTGTGGTTTTACAATACCTGTCTTTGTAAGTAACAGTATTATTAAAGGAAGCTGAAAGACCAGGCCAAATACCAGCGTAAGCATGCATACAAAAGACACATACTTGCCTACGCTTATCATAGGGATAACATTTACTGTGCCAAAACTCATAAGAAACTTTATCCCTATGGGCACAATCAAAAAATACCCGAAGTAGCTGCCTATTACAAAAAATATAAATGAAAAAAATACATATAAAGAGGCGTATCTTCTTTCCCTCTTTTTTAAGCCTGCTGATATAAAATCCCAGACCTGATAGAGTATAAATGGCGAGGAAAAATACAGCCCTCCAAAAAGCGCGATCTTTATATTGGTAATAAACGCCTCCTGTGGCGCAATAAATACAAGCGTACCGTCCAGGGGCCTGACTAAATGCGAGAAAATCTTATCTGTAAAGGTATAGACAAATATAGACGCGACAATCATAAAAATAACTGATTTCATGATCGTACGTCTCAATTCTTCCAGGTGGCCGATAAAATTAAGTCTCTTGCCTGGCATATAAAAACCTTAAACCCTTCTTGTTTCTAAAATTTTAAAAGATAACTCCATATATAATAACAACCTACAGCTATAAATATCGACCCTGTCGCCTTCCTCGCATATAACTCGAGCTTTGAAAAACGCTCGAACCATCGCAAGAACGATTTGACCCCTAATGCGATGATCACGGCGAAAAAAACAACCGGTAAGCCTGTGCCAATGCCGTATAGAAAAGGAAGGATAATCCCATATTTATGACTCAGTGATAGCGGGATCAAACTGCCAAAAAATAACGCCGCGGAGAGCGGACAAAATGACAGCGCGAAAATAACACCAAGTAAAAACGCGCCTCTCATACCCGACTGCGCCAGATATTTCTGTTTTTCCTGAGAAATAGAAATATTAGGCACGCTAAACCTGATGACATCCAGCAAAAACAGCCCTACGAGGATCAAGAGAGGGCCCAATATTTTATTCATATATCTCTGCAGGAAATTGGCAAGAGAAGGGATATTAACCAGGGATGTGATGATAATGCTTCCTAAAACAAAATAAGCGAACATGCGGCCAAATGTATACGCGAGTCCTGCCCGCAATACAAACTTTGGATCTGATGCCTGTTTGGATAAAAACGACACAGCGGCAATATTGGTCGCTAATGGACAGGGGCTTATTGAGGTAAGGATGCCGAACCAGAATGCTGAAAACAATACTATGATCATTTTTATCTAAACTACAGCTCGCTTAAAAAACCATTTACTTCTTTTTTGATATATTTATAAAATTTATCTTTATTGTCCAGATATTCCCAGACCTTTGGAAGGTTTTTATACTCCAGTTCCTTGCCGTCTCTTATGAAAGAAAGTACCACTGATTTTGTGTAAAGCCCGTAATCCTCGATAAAATGGGAGTTTTCTTTTTCATCAACATTTATAATTTTATACACCAGTTCTCCTGAGTCAAACTCTTTCACAAAATACTTATCAAGGGATTCTTTGGTGTATTTTTCTATCTTGTGGCAGTTAGAGCAGCGAAAACTACTATGGAAATAATAGGCTATTATGTGATCTCCGGGAGAAGAATCAGGCTCTTCTGCAGCCATAACGCTGAATGATGCTATAAAAAGAAAAAGCGCTATTGTAAAAACAGGTATAACGCGTTTTAAGAAATCCATTTAATTATCTCCTCAGGGGAGGATATCTTCCCTGATGCCTTTACCTTGCCGTCGATGACTATCGCGGGAGTCATCATAACGCCATAGTCGGTTATTTTATCCATGTCCTCTACTTTGATTATCTCGATTTCAACGCCTTTTCTTTTAGCGGCCTCTTGCGCATTGTTATAAAGCATATTACATCTCTGGCAACCCATTCCTAATATCTCTATTTTCATAATAATACAGGCGCAAGGCACAACAAGACATGTTCCCTGGCGTACCATTTTACAAGGGCCAAAGACTCAAAAAGCGGGCCCCTGAAAGGAAGACTCTCTACTGGAAAGTAGTAACTTATCAGGAAGCCCGCTATTATCAAAAAGAGCGTGTTTCTTCTATTCACTTATTTCTTGCCCATCATGCCAGTCTTGCCCATCTTGCCTTTGCTGCAAAGAGACTTCATTTTCTTCTTCTGATCTGCAGTAAGGGTGCTTTTAAGCACTGCGCATGCTGCTACCAGGGCTTTTGCTTTTTCTTTCTTAATCTCGTATTTCTTGTCGATAAGAACGTTTACTGCGTTCAGATCGATCGTATCCTCCCACATGCTTGCCTTTATATCAAGCGCAAGTATGTCGATCTCAGCCTTTTTCCTGATCAAATCCTTCTTGGTGCTGATCTTCAGGTCTTTTATCTTTTCTACCTGCTCATCTGTAAGACCTAACTCCTCCTGGTTCTTGATAATCATCATGGCCTTTTTATAGAATTTCCCACTAAGGTCACCATGACAGCCTTTCATCTTCCCATGCTCTGCATACACACTCGGCACCAAAAGACTGAGACACACTAAAACTAACAATACCTTCCTCATAATTCCCCCTTTCTTTTCTTTATTATACACCTAAAAACAAAGAATCCCAAGCAAAATCCTACTTGGGATGTAATATTCCCGCGGAAGAGGAAGTAGGCCAGGTTTAAACCTGGCCTACTTCCTCTTGTATTGTTGTCTTCAGTTAATCGACACTGGTTGAAGCGAATCTTTGCTTATGCCGACTATTCTTTCTTTGGCTAACTGGGCTACCTTCTTCCCTGAAACCAACATGCCGCCGAAGGTTGGGCCCATGCGCGGGATCCCGTATACAGCTGAGACAGCCATTCCAGTTACAAGCAGCCCTGGATAGATCTCGCCTGTTTTTTCAACGACCAAATCCTCAGAAGTATTCGCATCCATTGGCCCGCATTCCTTTATCTTAAGAATACCCCGCTTCTCCAGGCTTCTGCACACCCATGCATCATGACCAGTAGCATCGATCACAATCTTAGATTCCAGAGAAATAGGGTCAACACAGGTAATTTGTTTTGGAAGAGATGATATTGCTGTCCAGTTTATGACAACACCTTCCATCTTGTTATTTCGTATCACTGCATCATCAAATTTTGTCATGTTCAGGATCTTTGCACCTGCATCACATGCAGCTGAGATAAGCTTTGCGCATGCATTCGGGCCATCAGCTACAACCAATCCCTTTTCAACCTCTTTATAAGGTATCTTCAGCTCATCCAGAATCTCATCTGATGGGCTACGAAAAGTCACTGTATTCATAAGATATCCGCCGAGCCAAAAACCGCCACCTAGATAATTGTTTGCCTCGATAACTAAAGTCTTAATACCATCTTTTGCCAAATCCATTGCTGCTGTAAGTCCACTTGGCCCGCCACCTACGATAATTACATCTGAAATAATATAATCCTCGAGCCATTTGCTAAATTCCCTTACGATAGCTTTACTAATCTTCGCTTCAGTCACAGGATGAAACATGCTTTCCCCCTTCCTAGTTAAATAGAGCCTGGAATTTCTCTATTTCCTTCTTTACATCATCCTTTGTCAGGACTGCTGAAATCGCGCATACTGCGTCTGCTCCAGCATCCACGACCTCTTTTACATTGTCGAGGGTAATGCCACCTATTGCTGTAACAGGTACAGTGCAGTTCTTTTTTATCTCCTTTATGAGCTCAATACCGCAAGGCGCGCCTGCATCATGTTTTGTCGTGGTTGAAAATATCGGACTTACGCCTAAATAGTCAGCGCCTTTTTTCTCTGCCAGCACTGCCTCTTTTAGATCATGCACTGTTACGCCTATTGTCTTTGTCTTGCCCAAGAGCTTACGAGCAGTCTCGTATGGCATATCGCCCTGGCCTACATGCACACCATCTGCATCCACTGATAGAGCAGCACCCACTATGTCATTTATAATAAATAATGCCTTTCCCTCGCATATGTTCTTAAGCGTCTTTATTTCCTCAAGCAAAAACTCCATCTTGCTCGTTTTGCTTCTATATTGAACAACACTCACTCCAGCCTCAATAGCGCTTTTCACATCACTCCGGTTACCATTCTTACTAAGACCAGCATCTGTTACAAAATAATAACCTTTTATCATTCTACCCTCTTTAGTTTTTCTATTTTTTCTTTGTCCAGATTATAAATATGATCGAATAGCTTTACCTTAAATGTGCCTGGGCCGGCGCTATCCTTGTATGCAAGCTCTGCTGCGATCTCATAACACGCAAGGCCTGCTGCGCTCGCTTTAGCCAGATCTTTTTCAACAGCACTAAACGCGCCTATGACTGACGCTGCCATGCATCCTGTACCTACCACATGCGCCATCATATCGCAGCCATTTTTTACAATAATGTGCTTATCTTTAGTAGCTACTATATCTTCTTTTCCTGTTATAACCACTGTGGCATTTCTTTTTGCTGCAAGATGTTTTGCCAGCTCTATTAGATCTTTCTCAACTTCACTCGAATCTACACCCTTTGTCTGGACCTCTTCGCCTGCGATCCTGGCAACCTCTGAGGCATTGCCTTTTATAATATCAATCCTTGCACAATCCAGAAGCTCAAAACACTTTTCATCCCTTAATTTCGTAGCGCCTGCGCCGCATACATCCAGTGTAACGGGTATACCTTTTTTATTCGCTGATTTCGCGGCCTTTTTCATTGATTCAATAAATTCAGGTGTCAATGTACCTATATTAAGCACAAGCGCTGACGCCAGAGACGCCATATCCTCGACCTCTTCCGCAGCATGAGCCATTACAGGCGCAGCGCCAAACACCTTCACGATGTTAGCACAATCATAAATCGTGACCCAATTCGTAAGATGATGCACCAAAGGCTTCTCCGTCCTAACTTTCTGCAAAATACTATAGATGTCCATCAATTCCTCCTAATAAATAAAAAACCCTATGCTAATACATAGGGTTTTTACAAATCTTTTTCCCTACGCTGGCATTATCCAGTTCAGGTTCATCGGGTAATCCGCCTTGCCCCGTTCCAAATTCTTCAATATCATCAAATAATCTACAAGAATTGCCCGCAATTAGTTACAAACAATCAATAGATTATCGATTAGAATTTGGAATGGGGTCTAGCAGAACTCTCAGGCCGCTCACGACCTCCCCGTTGTTAACTAAATTAAAACATAGATACTACTTACTGTCAATATTAAAAACAGCAAGCGCTCATGCCGGCTTTTTTGCATACTTCTAAAACATTGATGTCAACGCCGCATTCAGGGCATTTGATCATGCATTCTTTCTTGATGTTTGCCATGTATTTTTCTGGGTCGCTGTTGAAAGTCTCTATGCAGCCAGGGCAGCAGAATCCTATTGTCTTTCCATTGTATTCTGTTTTATACTGCGTGTCTTTGCTGACTTCACCTTCCATAACAGGGCAAAGAGTATTGATCGCTTCTCCTGTTTCGCCGGATTTTGCAGATCCTGCGCCACACGCGCCACAACCTGCAAACGCAAGGCTAGATGATACAAAGAACACAAACACTACCACTAATAACGTTATGAGTTTTTTCATATGTTATCTCCTTTCTTAGTTTTCCTAAGCTGGGCTTCCTTAATCCAGCAGTATAAGACTGGCACAAGAATCAGATTAGAAAGTGTTGCTGTAACCAGGCCCCCGACTGTCGGGGATGCCATTGGTTTCATGATCTCAGAACCTGTACCTGTTGAAAGCATTACAGGGATCAGAGCGATGATCGTAGTCGTAGCAGTCATCATTGCCGGCCTTACCCTTAAGAGCCCGCCTTCAATAACAGTTTTTCGGATATCTTCTATGGTCTTTGGAACCTTTTTTTTAAACAAATCATCCAGGGTTGAAAGCAGTACCACAGCATTATCAGTTGCTACACCAAATAGCGCAATGAATCCAACCCACACAGCAGTAGAAAATTTAAATCCCAGGATGAATAATAAAATAATACCGCCCATGAGAGAAACAGGTATGCCTGTGGAGAGTATCAGTAAACTGCTAAAATTCTTAAACGCCACGTAAAGCAACATCAGTATAACGGCCAGAGCGATGATAAGCGATGGTATGAGCTTCTTTCTCGACTCCATCTCTGACTCGAACTGGCCTGACCAGGAAATAAAATATCCCTGAGGCAGTTTCAAATCTCCGTTATCTATTCTTTCTTTTACTGCCGCTTGAGCCTCATTTACAAAATCTATCAACCCGATTTTGTCCTGATTGACATTTACAAAGACCCTTGCGTAAGTCTGAGTGTCCTCTGAATTGATAACTGCCGGGCCAGGCACCCTTTTTAAAGTCGCAACCTGTGTCAAAGGTATGTGCTCGCCAGCCGGCGTGGGGATAAAAATCCTTTCCAGCGCTTCCGGCGAATCTCTTAATTCCCTCAGGTATCTTATCCTTACCGGATACCTCTCTCTTCCTTCGACCGTGGTAGTCAGATTCATGCCGCCTATTGCTGTCATTATTATATGCTGTATATCTCCTATTTTTACGCCAAAACGAGCGGCCTTTTCTCTGTCTATGTCTATCTCAAAATACGGCCTATTTGATGTGCGTTCGGCATACGGACTCACTGCGCCTTCTACCCCACTTACTATATCTTCTATCTTAACTGCGATCTCAACTATCTTTCCCAGATCAGTTCCAAAGACTTTGATACCCACTGGTGTCTGTATACCTGTGGCCAGCATATCTATTCTATTGCGTATTGGCTGTGTCATTATAGGGCTTACCCCAGGCATCCTGGTCTTTTCCTGGATCTCCTGAATGAGTTTCTCTCTGGTCATGCCTTTACGCCAGAATTTCTTGTCCTTAAGATGGATGATACTTTCGATCATGCTTACAGGCGCGGGATCTGTTGCAGTTTCTGCGCGGCCTAACTTACCTACTACCCACTTGACCTCTGGAAATTCATTTTTTATAATAATATCCTGTTTTTTCATAACCTCCATTACCTGCGTCAGAGACGCGCCAGGTAAAAATACAGGCATGAATAGAAGATCCCCCTCGTTCAAAGGAGGCATAAATTCCTGACCCATCATAGAGCCGCATAATAAACCTATCAGTATAACTGCAATAGAAATGAGAATTACTATTCCTTTATGCTTAAGGGACCAACGGATGATCGGGTTATATCCTTTATACAAGGCCCGGGCTGTCCTGTTTTCTTCAACAGGCCGCAATCTGCCCCTTAAAAAATAATAGCAAAGTGTTGGTAAAAGCATCAGGGCGATCACAGCAGCAGCTCCCATGGCAAATGTCTTTGTAAATGCGAGCGGCGTAAAGAGCTTGCCTGCCTGTCCTGTCAAAACAAAAACAGGGATAAACCCTACGATAGTCGTGAGAAGGGCAAACAGCACTGGCTTTCCAACTTCTTGCGCTCCGGATATGCAGACGTTCAGCCTTTCATCAGGCGCAAGCCGCTCCACGCCCAATTCTTTGAGCCTCGTAGCCAATCTTCTATAAATATTTTCTACCAGCACACAGCCAGAATCCACCATCACGCCTATGGCTATTGCAATACCGCCCAAAGACATGATATTCGCATCCACGCCATACTGGCGCATTAATATAAAGGAAAGAAGCACGCCTATCGGCAATACCATGGATATAACAGCGCTTCCCCCAAAATGCAGCAAGAATACAAGAATTACAAAAACTGTGATTATCATCTCCTGCATCAGGGCACTTTTTAATGTATTGATAGCCCGCATGATAAGGCCTGTTCTATCATAAAAGGGGACTATCTTTACTCCTTTAGGAAGGCCTACTGAGAGTTCATCTATTTTTTTCTTAATATTCTCTATCACTTTAAGGGGGTTTTCCCCATACCTCATTAAAATAACGCCGCCTGTAACTTCTTTTCCTTCTTTATCCAAAGCACCTCTACGGAATTCAGGACCTATTGTCACATTCGCGATATTCTTTATATATATCGGGGTACCTTCTTTAACATCTACGACAATGTTCTCTATATCAGAGACATTTTTTATAAAACCAACACCGCGGACAATGAACTCTATGCCCCCTTCTTCAAATACCTTTGCCCCTACATCTATATTGGACTTCTGGACAGAGGTTATGACTTCGTGGATTTTTATATCATGCGCTAAAAGTTTATTCGGGTCTATATCGATCTGATACTGCTTTACATATCCGCCAACTGATGCGACTTCTGATACGCCTTCAACCGCGGTCAACTGATAACGCACGTACCAATCCTGAATCGAACGAAGCTCTGCCAGATCATAGCCATCGCCCTCGACTGTATACCAAAAGATCTGCCCTAATGCAGTTGCGTCCGGGCCCAAGGTAATTTTTGCGTCACCAGGAATATCTCTTTTTGCAAAATCCAGCCTTTCCAGGACCCTGGTCCTTGCCCAATAATAATCTGTCCCCTCTTTGAAGATCATATTCACAAGGCCAAATCCGAACGCAGATGTCGAACGCACCACCTTTACTTTCGGCGTGCCCATCAGTCCTGTTGTCAACGGATATATGACCTGGTCTTCTACATCTCTGGGGCTTCTCCCCGGCCAATCAGCATAGACAATAACCTGAAGTTCGCCTATATCAGGTATTGCATCTATAGGGATCTCCTTCATTGAAGAAAATCCCCAGAAAATCAAAAGCGCAAACGTCGCTATGACCAGGAATCTATTTTTAAGACAAATTTCGATAATTTTATTTATCATGATATACCTTTTGGCACACTAAAGTGTGCCCTACAGCTGCTATAAGCTGCTATTGTGTGACCTACTTAATTAATGCTGGTGCCCTGCTGGATTCTTTTTCTCCTCGACACCCACTGCCCCGCCATACGCTACTGCTGCCACGCCTGAAAGCTGGCTCTGGGAATCAATAAGAAAATTTGCCTTTGTTACAACCATCTCGCCTTCTTTCAGGCCGCTCAAGACAGGATAGAATTTAGATTCTACTCCATCAATAGCAGAAGTGGATTCTGGCCCTATCTTGATAATCCTTCCTTCATATGCATCATTACCCTGATTAATCCAGACAATTTTACGCACGCCTGTATCCAGCACCGCATCCTTTGGTATTGCCAGGACTTCGTACTCTCCATCAGGCCCCATATACATGCTCATGATCACGACATCCACGTACATCTCTGGCTTAAGATGCAGGCCTGGATTCTCCACTTCAGCCCTAAATCTTAAAGAGCGCGTCTTTGGATCAAGCACAGGATTTATAGAGGCTATAACTCCATGAAATTCCTCGCCGGGTAGACTGGACGTAGTGACCTTTACTTCTCCATCTACCTTTGCCCAACCCAGCTCATATTCGTAGACATCGCCATAAATCCACATCTTCTCTTCTGGTAAAATTAGACTGGTCTCGACCTCTCTTTTTTCTTCTAATTCATTAATCTGGTCTTCGCTCAAGCCCAATAGTCTCAATTTTCTCTTTGAAGACTCAACCAGATTCAATGCCCTCTCATTTATCTCCTCAATATTCCCTTGCTGTATCTTATCAGAGACCTTTAGGGCCGCGATAAATTCCTCCTGGGCAATCGCGAGTCCCGGGTCATAGGCAACTCTGCCTACTGTGCGGATCTCTTTATAGAGATGGAGTTTCTTTGCCGGTTCAGTTCTAACACCGGCCAGCTGTATTTGCTCGCCTTTTATTTTAACCTTACTAACAACGCCTTTTAACTCTTCTGCCTCTTCTTTTGATAATTCAATCAGATCCATCCCGCATATGGGACAAGTAGACATACCCTCTATGTCCTTCATAAGAAACACGTGCTCTGCCCCTTCCATGCCACAACCATAATACGCATCCGCCTCGTCTTGTCCCTTGCCTGCCCCGTATGAAATCTTTGATTTTCGTATGGGGTCCCTTGTCCCTTGTCCCTGATCTTTATACACAGGCGTCAAATACATATTACATATAGGACATGATTTGTTACCTTTGTTATATTCCTCCACAGAAACTTTAACGCTAGGGTGCATGCCGCAGGTGTAATGTAATATCCCGTCGCTCGCATCTTGCTTATCGCTTGTTTTGCCCTGGCTGCAGCCTGTAATCGCAAAAATCGCAATAAATAATATTATAAAAATACTTTTACCTTTCATTATAAACTCCTCCCAACAACTCGTTCAAGATATGCAATTGACTTCTGATAATCGACTATTGTCTTGTAATGCGCCAATTTTGTCTGTAAAAGTACCCTCTCGGCATCGAGCCAGTTCAAAAAATCTACTTTACCTGTTTCATAGCTGGTCCTTGCCGCATCATAAGCCTGCTCTGCCTGCGGCACCAGGGCAGTTTTATAAAGAGAGACTATATCTTTATAGGTGGTGATCTTAAAATATAAATCCTCGACCTCATAATCCACGACATTTTCCACATCTTCGTGATTTTTCTTGCTTGATTCTAAAAGTGCTTTCTTCTCTTTAACCTGGGCGTTTAATTTGCCAAACCAGATCGGGACACTTATTGCCACTTTGCCCATCCACGCATCGTCTCCGTCGTTTGGCTGTGTGGTGCTGCCGCTTCCTACTTCGATATAGTCAACACCAAATGTAAAATCAGGGAGGTAATCCAATCTTGCCAGAGACCTTTCGTATTTGGCCCTTTCTATATCTAACTTCGCAGCGAGTAGCTGCTGACTGGACTCCTCTGATATCCGGTGTAGTTCGTCAAGTTCATAGGTAAATTCCATTGATTCAACATCACCTGTCTTGCCTAATTCTTCGCCCCTTGGCCTATTAAGGAGTCTGTTCGCCTTTGCCTCCAGGCTCTTTCTATTCTGCCTCAAAAGGAATAACTTATCGATCAATTTTGAAAGCTCCACCTGCGCCTTGATAACATCCTGCTGGGGCGTAAGATTTGATTCATACTTGCGCTGCGCCACCTTTTCCAGGCCCTCTATTATTGCCTTTTCCTCTTCTGTTATTTTAATCGCCTTATCCACCCAGAAAATATCATAATACAAAAATTTTACATCCTTTATGATCTCACGCTTCGCAGCTTCGTATTTTTCTTCCAATATGCTGGCAAGCTTGGCCTGGGCCTTTCCCTTAAGGCCTAATTTTCCAGGAAACGGGATCTTCTGGGAAACACCGTACTTATGCTCCTGCGGGCCGACCCTTGTCTCAACGCTCTCGCCAAAATATCCATAGCTAGCTGTAGGATCAGGAAGCCCCCTTACATATCTTGACTTATACTCAGCTGCCTTCCACTCGCTATGCACTGCCTGGATCTTTGGATTATTATTCAGCGCTTCATCAATGAGTGAATCAAGCGTTACTATCTCTTCTGAATAGGCATGCCCTGCGGTAATCATCAATACAAAAATTATAAAAATAAAGTATCGCATATTCATCCTTCGACTCCTTTCAGTCGTCCTTCGACGCGCTTCGCTTGCTCAGGACGACCCTGAGTCCCTCGACTTTGCTCGGGATGATTCACGAGAGATGGTGAGCCCCTCGACTCCGCTCGGGACGGTTCAAGGAGTGGTGAGCCTGTCGAACCGCTTGTCGAACCACTTGTCGAATGGGTCATATCAAGCACTCCTTCTGAACCTCTGTATTAAATTAACAATCTCATCTACCTTTTTTTCCTTTTCAGATTTAGATTTCCCTTTTAATGCATGCACAACGCATCCATCTATGTGCTTCCTGAAGATATTATTCTCTACTCTATAGAGCGCTCCTATAATAGAGTGTATTTGAGTGATGATATCCACGCAATATCTTTTTTCGTCAATCATCCTCTGGATTCCCTTGACCTGACCCTCGATCCTCTTTAAAGGTACTAGCTGTTCCGGGTGTACGGTTTTCTGTTTCATGGCAATCTCTCCTCCCACTACAAGTATACCCTACCCCCCTACCCTATGTCAAGGGGAAAATAAAAATACCCTCCTTGAGAAAAAGAGGGTATTTTAGTAAATAAAAACTATTAGCCCGCTATCGCCTCTTCTACGATCTTCATTACCTCTTCCCTGTTAATGGGTTTCATGCAGAATACAGTATTGGCCACTGCCTGGTCATGCTGCTCCAATAGATTTCCGAGTTTTGACAAGAAACCCGATATGACACATATCTTAGTATCTTTATCTATGACCCTAAAATCCTTTAATAGCTCCTGGCCATCCTTGTCAGGCAATGCCAGGTCTAAAAATACGAGATTATATTTTTTCGGCTTGAATAAATCCATGCCTTCTTTGGCTGTTTTTGCAAAATCGAGATTATGGTCAAATTTTTCCAGAACAGATTTAAAGGCATCTCTTATTAATTTATCATCATCAATAATAAGTATACGAGCCATATTCCCCTCCTAACAAGGTAAGGACAATACTGCCTCTGTGCCCTTTTTCTCCTCAGAATAGATCTCTATCTTTCCTCTATGCTGGTCCATAATATTCTTTACTATGGACATGCCCATGCCCAGGCCTCTTCCAATAGGCTTGGTTGTGAAAAACGGATCAAAAATCTTTTTAAGGTGCTCTTTTTTAATGCCCTGGCCTTTGTCCTTGATCTTTACCTTTACCATGTCATTTTCTAAGTAACTTTCTATGCTGATCTTTTTAGACTTCAAATCTAAAACAGCATCCTTAGCATTTAACAATAGATTCAATATCACCTGCTGCAGCGCATTAACTGAAACATCAACGCCTGGCAGGTCCTTTCCATAATTCTTTACTAATTCGATCTTGTTTATTTTAAACTCGTGAAAGACAAATGGTATTGCTGATTCAATTACATCGTTTATATCTTCTTTTTTCAAGACCAATTCTTCTTTACGCGAAAACACAAGGAGCTTGGAAACCACCCCTGAAATCCTTTTAAGTCCGCCTTCTATCTGCGATAAGGCCTTGTACTCCTTACTCTTTTTCTTTTTCTCTGAGGCAAGATCCCCTGCGAGCAGCATAACACCCATTAAAGGATTGTTTATCTCGTGCGCCATGCCTGCTGAAAGAGTACCCATGGCAGCCATTTTTTCTGCCTGGATAAGCTGATCCTGTGTTTCCTTAAGTCTCTCGTACGCCTTGTTTAAATCTGACTCTGCCTTTTTTCGCTCAGCTATTTCTCTATTGAGATCATATATTGAAGTAGTCGTCCTTTTTAGGTTTTCTGTCATGCTGTTAAATGCAATTGCTAAAGCCGCTATCTCATCCTTTGATTTAATCTCTACCTTAGTATCTAAATTACCCTTGCCTATATTAATCGTCGCGTGCATCAGTTTTCTCAAGGGCTTTAGAATAGATCTGGAAATCAAAGCGCCTATCAAGACAGCAAGTATGGTCAGGATAAACGATGTAGCTAACATAGCATTTCTCAATCTAATAACAGAAGCGAATATCTCTCCTGTCTCATGTTCTACTATTAAAATCCAACCTAGACCCTTAAAATCTCTGTACCCTCTTGAATGGGCATAGGCAAATAACCGTTTTCCTTCGCTATGTTCACTTTCTATGAAAAACCCTTTATCTCCTTTCATTCCTTTGAAGAACTCCTGATTAGATATATCCTTAAAAAAGCTAATATTCTTTTTCTCTCCTGTAAAGTGAACCAGTCTGCCATTTTTATTTACTAACTTAAAATATCTGCTTCTATATTGTTCACTTGGTGCAACAGACTTTATTATATTAATTGCCTCTTCTATATTCAAAACAACCTTTATAACGCCAATAAAATCTCCATTACTATCTTCAACCCTTACTGCAATATCAGTAGAATAAAGATCTGCGCTTTCATCATATTTGACATCTCTTATAAACAGACCTTTATCCTTTGCCTGGAGCCACCACGCCTCATCATCCTGTCTATAGTCAGAGGTCTTTCCTGTTAGCGCGACATTAACACCGTATTGATTTGTTACAAATACCTCGCCAAAAACCCTGTATCCATATTTCTCTTCATAGAAGTTTATTTTTTCTCTTAACTCACCTGATAATCTATTGTCAATCAGTTCCTGCATGAAAGGAGTTATTGTCTCTTTTGGCGCAGAAACCCATTCCTCGTCTTTAGTGGTAATATAGGTCTGTATATCATCCAGGTCTTTGAACGCTTGATTTGATTCTAAAAGCATCTGCTGCAGCAGTAAATGCTTTGAATATTCTTCGAATGTCTCTATCTTACTATAGATATCCCTGTCTATCTTATCAATGATCTCGCTGGCCAATGACACAGAGTTCTCTCCAATATGCTTTTGTAATGCATCCTGACTTACATCAATAGAGAGGTATCCTATCAGCGCGACCAATGCTGCGACTGCTAAGAATCCTAAGATCAGTTTTTGGCTTATTTTCATTATTTAGATTTGACTTTTTTAGACTTTTTTTTACCAAAAAACCATTTTTTTAACCGAAATTGTATCTTATACCTTCCCCTGCAAAGTCTATTGCTTATTAACTTCATTCGTAGCCCCCTCGCTGCGCTTTTTGCCAAAGTTGAATATTTTTCTTACAAATCTGAACATCATCTTCAGGAACCATATAGAAAACGCGATAAAAAGTATAACAAGCACGCCGGTTATTATAGGGTGATTCACGATCATCCATAAGACACCCACTACAAGCGCATCCTCTGAGACACTCGCAATAGAGTTTGTGACTGGTTCAGGTGAGGTGTTTATTGCAGCTCGCGTGGTTGCCTTTGTAAGGTGTGAGTCCATAGCAACTGTGCCGCTTAAGAGCGCCGCGGGTATCTGCGCAACCGGCCCTATATCAGCCATTGCCATATATGAAAGCGCTGCGCCACCCAGAGGTCTTATAAAAGTATGCACTGAATCCCATGCTGAATCCACAAGTGGAATTTTATCAGCAAAAAACTCCACTGCATACATCAGTATTGCTATTGCAATGACAAAAGGATTAGAGATCGCATCAAGATTCCCAGGAAGGCTTAAAATCCCAAGTTTATCCATAATCCCGAGCCCGGCAATAGTAAGATAAAGATTTACACCCGAAGCCCACGAACCACCTAACATAACTCCTAAATTAGCTAATACATCCATAACACCCTCCTCTTAAGAACAGTATAGTATACAAAACTCCCCTGTCAAGAGACTAGGAGACTATTCTATTGCCTTTAGGAAGGTTTGTTTGCTGATTTGTTCGATTAACAAAGCTAGGCGTTGGCGAGGTTTGGCGTTTTGTTTGTAGAAGGTTACTACTTTTTTGATCAATGGCAAAATCTCATCTTCTGTTAAAATCTTATCCAGCTTAAACCCGACTCGCGGAGTCTTTCCTCCACAGCCACCCAGATATACTGCATAGCCTGCTCCTTTTTCAGGATCGACTGCGCCGTGTAGACCTATTTCAGAACTCTGGGCCCGAGTACAGGTATTTGGGCAGCCAGATATGACTATCTTAAACTTGTGCGGGAGATCTATGCCGCATAGAATGCCAGCTTTTTCTATTTTCTCAAAAAGAGCAAATGTATTAACAAGGCCACGTTTACACCAATTATTTCCAGGGCACGCAGTGGTTGCCCTTAAGCGCGAACCAGAAGTACCTGTTTGTATACCTGCGTCCTTTATTTCTTTTTCAACGCGTTCTATATCCTCAAATCTTATGAACGGCACTTCTATACCCTGGCGAACTGTAAGATGCGTAAATCCCTTGCCATATTTTTTAGAGATCTCTGAAATCTTTTCTAGATGAGCCCCTTTATAATTTCCAGAAGACATCCTGGTCCGCAGGGTAAAATATCCATCTTGTTTGGCGCGCAAAAATCCGCGTTTTTTTAAAACATCATAATCTATGCTCATAATCTCTCAAAAGCCTCCCTTATTGTATCAATAGTCTCGTCGATGTCCTTCTTTGTATGACTGAATGAAAGAAAATTCGCCTCATTCTCTGAAGGCGCGAAATAAATACCTTTTCCAAGAAGCCTTTTATAAAAAGTCTGGAACTGTTTCCTTTTCTTGAATCTTATACTGAATATGGTTTTGTAAGCTACTACCTGTAGATCAATTCTATGTTTTGCTGCTTCTTTCCTGATGTGGCTCGTCAATTTCTCTGTCAGATCTTCTAGGAATTCATATCTCTTTAAAAACAGTGCCTTAAGGGCTGCTATGCCTGAACTCATCACTATTGGGTTTCCTGCAAATGTTGAACCTTGATGCACTGTACCCAAAGGCGCGAGTTTGTTCATAATCTCATTTCGGCCTCCATATGCACCTATAGGCAACCCACCTCCAATGATCTTTCCCAAGCAAATTAAATCAGGCTTAATGCCCAGTATGCTAGCGATAGAACCAAATCTGAATCTAAATCCCGCGATAACCTCGTCGAAAATTAGAAGCGACCCATATTTTTTAGTTAGCGCTCTCAGGCGCTTTAGAAAATCCCTATCAGGAAGCACCACGCCATGATTCCCACCTACAGGTTCTACGATAACGCCTGCTATATTTCGGCCGTGTTTTTTGAAAATCCCTTCTACTGACTCTTTGCTTACTTCGTCTAAAAGATACTCAGCATGGCCATGGTATGCATTTTTTAATTTCAAGATCCTATTTCTTCCTGTATAACCTCTTGCCAGGTGAGTCGCGCCTAAAACTGCTTCACTGCCTGAATTTACAAAACGCAATTTATCAATAAAAGGGATTGCCTTTTTAATAAGTCGCGCAAGTTCTATCTCTTTTAAATTAGTAGCGCCAAAGCTGAAACCATTCCCAAGAGCTGATTTTACGTCTTTTACTACGGAAGGGTGCGCGTGACCTAAAATCAAAGCGCCATACGAAAGCACATAATCAATATAGGAATTGCCATCATAGTCATAGACCCTGGCGGCTTTTCCTTTTTTTATTAAAATAGGCTCTCTCTCTACATATTTGAACGAACGGATAGGACTATTTACTCCGCCGACCAAGTGTTTTTTTGCTTCTTTAAGGATCATGACTAATTCACCCACCTTGCAATATCTTTCGCATGATACGTAATGATAAAATCCGCTCCTGCGCGTTTTATCGAAGAAATAATTTCCAAAACCAGATCTTTTTCTTGCCTGGTGCTATTTTTCACCATAGCATACTCTCCGCTGACATTATAAACAGCTAGAGGATGATCAAATCTATCCCTTGCCTCTTTAACAACATCCAGATACCCCAGTGCTGGCTTTACCATTACAATGTCTGCGCCTTCTTTTATGTCAGCCTCGATTTCTTTTAAGGCATCTTCCCTCTTGGTAAAATCCAGCTGATATGTCCTTTTGCCGAACCTGGGAGCTGAATCTACTATATCCCTGAAAGGCCCATAAAAATTTGAAGCGAACTTTGCTGAATAGCCAAGTATCTTTGTTTTCTTAAAACCTTTTTTATCCAGAGTCTTTCTTATTGCCTTTACCTGATCCTTTGCCATTGCTGAAGGCGCTACATAGTCAGCGCCTGCCTGCGCATGAGACAGAGCAATCTTTGCCAAAATCTTTAAAGTCTTGTTATTATCTATAATACACCCTTGTCCCTTGTCTCTTGTCTCTTGTTTCTTTATAACACCACAGTGGCCGTGTGAGGTATAGGCACATAAACACACATCAGTGATAACAGTTATTTCAGGGAAAGATCTCTTTAGTAACTTCAGAGATTCAGAAACTATATTCTTTTTTCCATAAGCGCTTTTACCATACCAGTCTTTTCTGTCAGGAATACCAAAAAGTAATATCTTTTTAATGCCCAATCTCTGCAAGGAAAGCGCCTCATCCAGCAACATATCAGGAGAAAATCTATACACCCCTGGCATAGAAGGGATCTTCTCGCGCAAATACTTTCCCTTTTTTACAAATAGAGGGTAGATCAGATTATCGAGCTTTATGTCCATTTTTCACCGCCTCTCCTACTATAAGAACTGCCGGGGGTTTAACTTTAAATCTCTTCACCTGATTTTCTATTGTGCCAATAGTACCACGGATAATCCGCGAATCTTTTCTGGTTGCCTTTTCTATAAAGGCGCATGGTGTGGCCTTTCTCTTCCCACTTTTAAGAACAGCCTTTACGATATTTCTGATATTGGCCACTCCCATTAAGTATATAAGCGTGGCGCAGTCTGGCGCGTCGATCTCAGCGTCTTTGTCTTTTTTACGGCCTGTAAGTATCGCGACTGATGAGACCCTGTTCTTTATAGTCAAAGGGGTGTTAAAGCTTTCAGGCCCGGCAATGGCTGAGGTTATGCCTGGGATCACCTCAAATCTTATGCCTCTCTGAGAAAGATATTTCGCCTCTTCATATCCGCGGCTAAATATAAAAGGGTCTCCACCTTTCAGGCGCACAACGTTTTTGTGTACCAACGACTTCCTATATAAAAGATTATTTATCTCGCTTTGTTCCTTTAAATGCAATCCATCTTTTTTGCCCACGCATATTTTCTCAGCAGAGCGCTTGGCATATCTCAAAAGTTCTGGACTGGACAGAAAATCATACAGAACACAGTCTGACTTTTTAAGCGCGTTAAAGCCCTTTACGCTAATAAGCTCGGGATCACCTGGCCCAGCTCCCACAATATATACCTTGCCTGGTTTCCGCTTCATCTATACTCCTAAAGATCTCGATAAGATCTTTTCTGTCTTTTCGAACCTGTACCGCGAGCCTTCCCTGTAAGGGGTGAGGCTGGATAATATTAAAAGGTATGATCTGACTAATTTTTTCCTCACAACCTAATCTAATTAATGCTGCATGGGCGATAATGATCGCGTCAAAATAACCTTTATCTAGCTGAGTCAACCTTTCATCTATATTGCCGCGTATGTCTAGTGTAGCTAAGTCCTTGCGGTAGTTTGATACTCCGAGTTTACGATTCTTGCTGCTTGCGCCTACTATTGAACCAGCTGGAAGTGTATCAAGAGTAAAATTTTGCGTTGTTACAAGAGAGTCATATCCACTGATCGACTTTGTCATTGCAGCGATAACGAGATCTGAAGCAGGGTTCTCTTCCAGATCCTTTGCGCTGTGAATAGCTGCATCTATCTCTCTATTTAATAGACTCTCTTCTATTTCATAAGTGAAAAAATCTGTGTTTTCACGTAAACTAAGAGAGGTGACTTTATCCTTGTCCCCCTTTGTCTTAATGAGTGTGGAGTCAAATTTAATGCCAGGCAAAAGACGCTGGATTTCTTCAACCTGTTTTAACGCCAACAGGCTCGGCCGCGCCCCTATTTTGATACGAATAGACATCGTCATTCTCCTTATAATGATCCTGCACTAATAACTCTGCCTTTTTAATGTAACTATTCAAACTCCTCTTATGTTGCTCAAAGACAATATTTAAATCGTCCAGATTCTGCAAGAAAATACCCGGGATATTCCCTACATCAGGCTCAATGTCCCTTGGCGCAGCCAGATCATATAGATAAATGGGTTTATTGCGTTTCTTTACAATATTCAAAAAATGTTCTTTTTTCAATACATAATGCGGGCTTGAAGTAGCGCTTATTAGCACATCCGCGCTCAAGAGTAACTGCTCCAAATCATCTAATAAAATAGCCCGCCCTCCAGATTGATTTGCAAGTTGTCTTGCTTGTTTATGTTTTTTGCGCGCGACAAAATTTAAATTGATTCCATCTGGTTTATTCTTTGAGAAGACCCGAGCGATTTTTCCTGTGCCTACTATAACTATCTCTTTCGGTTTGTCTAAATCCTTAAAAATAATTGTGGCAATATTAGCTTTGACTTCTTTCAGTCCTGATTTGATCCTTATAGTCTCTACTTTCCCTAAAATATCATTCCAGATTCTTCTCAATGCCAATGGGAATGAAGCCTGCCTGATCCATGAGTTTAACTGCTCCAGTATCTCTTCTTCACCTATAACCTGCGACTCCAGGCCACATGCCAGACGCAATGCATGCTCAACCACCTCTCTATCTCCAAACTTCACATAAGATCTTTCAGAGATCCATGGAAATCTTATCTGAAATGACTCTATTGTCTTTGCTGCAGAAAATATATCTAGAGATGCGCCATATAGCTCTACCCTGTTACAGGTAAAAAGCGCAGCGCTGCTTCTTCCTGGCTTCTGCCAGAACTCTATTATCTCTTTGCGGGCCCTGTAGATAGATTCCCGTAATGATAAAGGCGCCTCTTTATAACTTATTCCTATAAGATACAAAATCATCCCAATGCTCCTTTAAGAAATTCTTTAAATCCCTGGATAAGACTGGATCCTTACCATCTGTGTAGACTGCTATGATGGCTTTTTTAAATCTTAGGAGCGCAGGCGATATAAAATCGCTAATGTTTGAATCATCAACAACATTAACCAATATCTGAAACTCCCGGCCCCACCGGCTTACCCTTTTATTCAAATCCCTATTATTTGTCGCGCTGACAACAAGTGCTGCATTTCTAATATCGCAGCGCTGCACAGGACGAGGAATCCATTTTATGTCTCTATTTTTTGCTAAACGCCTGATCGCTGGAGTTGCCTTTGGAGATATGACACGGACATCTCCACCTGCTTCCAGAAGCACCAATATCTTACGCTCTGCAACCTTGCCGCCTCCTATTACAACCACGCGGCGATCTTTAAGTTTTACTGCTATAGGTAAATAGTTCATGTATTTGCCTTTAGGGGTCTGGTGTGTATGCCGCATTCTCCGCCGCATTTACTTGTGCCTATCCAGCGGCCTGCGCGTTCATTGTCATCATTTGTGATCCTTGTACATGGTGCGCATCCAAGAGATCTGTAGCCCTCACCATATAAAAGATTCACGCCTACGCCATAAAGGGCCAAATATTGCCAGACCTCACGTTCTTTCCATATAAGAATGGGGTTCAATTTTATTAATCCCTTATCGCGCTCTTCAACTTCTTTGAATTCAGTTCGCGTACGACCCTCTGTACAACGAAGTCCAGTTACCCAGCAGGTAACACCCATATCTTCAACTGCCCGCTTAACCGGTTCTACCTTTAATATATCGCAACATTTGTCTGGTTCTGTCTCATATAGCTTATTAGGAATCTCTGAATCATTCTTATACACCTTGAGTTCAGGGTATTTCTTCACTTCTTCCTTCATAAAATCAACTGTCTCTTTTGGCTTAAATCTAGTAGTTACTATAAATCCTCTGATCTTCGGACTTACGCGTTTTGCAAGATGCCACACTGCAACAGAATCTTTGCCAAGACTATTCGCTAACACTAGACCATCGCCGTATTTTTTATAAGCTTCATCTATAAGCTCTAGCGACCGGTCTACCTTTTGTTTAAAATTCAATGTCTCTACTAACACCTTCAAATCTTCGCGAGTTTCCAATAAACTCATAACTCCCCCCCCTTTGGTTAAATCTGATACTCGGGTGATTCCAACCTCCCGAATTTTACCCTGTTCCAGATTCGCTCATGTGCGTAATACAAAAAGATCTTTATAAGGTTTGCGCTTATCCCAACAACAAGAGACTCCTTTATATCCTTACTGTAGATATAAATAGCGATTACAGTTACTAAAAAAGCTATTACGCGCCAGGTTATTGCCTTTGCAATAGATCTTTTTGGATGTTCCATTCTGTCTCCTCATATACTACTATTATAATCAAGTTAGTCGGGATTAGATTAAAAAAATAAGGGTGGAAACTACCTTGTCAAACCCTAATCCCTACTAACCTAATCATATTTGTAATAATTACAAGTATACCATATAATCCAATGGTGTCAAGGGAAAAATTAAGAAAAGTTATAGCACTAGGGGCACCACGCCCCACTTATCTATCGAAGATTAAATTTTAACGACTAGGCAATGTAGGGGACACTTAAGTGTCCCCTACTGCTACTGCTCTCAAAGTAGAAAACAATAGCGTGAAACAATATTGGCGTGGTAAATAAACGACCGTTTATTTATTTTAGGATTTTGGGTAGGGTTGCTTAAATGGTTTCTTTACTGATTCTTTATTAATATAAGAATAAAAACTATTAACAAAACAACCACGAGGTAAAAAAGTTCTATTTGCAGGGGAGGTCTTTTAACCCATTTATGATAGGTAGGTCCCATACCTCGGTTAAGATATAATTTGCTACCACAAGATGGACAATTGATAGTTTTAGAATTACCTCCAAAATTTGTCAAATCAGCCCCACAATGGCATAAGTTTTTCATTATCATCTTTTAAATCCCTCCGCAAATAAAGGTTTCATTTCTTAAACCATTTTTTCCAAACAACATAACAAAACAAAACAAGAAGCACTCTTCCAAATAGTTCTTTGTAAAAATAATAAAAATTCTCATCTGGAGCTACTTTCGCTGACAATGCCCAGCCAATTATTATTAATACTCCTGCCGTTAAAACAATTATCAATTCTTTTTTACTCAACCGTCACCCCAATTGACCTCTTCTTCTCCATAACATCTCCTTGCTTCTACAAAGTATACACTATGCACTTCAAAGGTCAAATAGGATAAAATAATCCACTAAATAAACGAACGATTGTTTATTGTAGGGTTTTTATACTGGCTATATACAAGAAGAATAAGGGGAGGATTGTTTACTGTAGCTAAGGATTCTTAGTTCACTCTATTGCTGTGTAAATCATACGGGTAATCTGGTCAAATCTAACCAGGTTAGAAACGGCTAAGAAACGGCTACCAAATCAAAGATTTGGAACGGGGCTCGCTGTAAACCGTAGCGGACCGCTAAAATCTCTCCAGTGCCGAAGGCCCCAGCCTGCCAGAAGAATTGAGATTGCTTCCCATTCCAAATCTCCGATTTGGAACGGGACACGGTCGCTTCGCTCGCAATGACAAGTAGGTTCTCGACTCGCTTTGCTCGCTCGAACAGTATTAGAGAATGATGTTGAGTAGGGTGCCTACGAGGAGGGCTACGGATAGCATGATTGTGGCGGATTTTAGCATGTCTTTTATGCCTAGTTCTTTGACAAGCATAACAAAGGTGGCGATGCAGGGAAAGTAGATTGCTAGCACTGTGGATCCGATTACAAGTTGCTTGGTCGTGAGGTTAAGTGGGCCGAGCATGCCTACTGCAACGTCTTTTCTTAAAAAGCCTACAATCAATGCAGAGATCGCTTCTTTTGGAAGGCCCCACAGGCCTGTAAGAATTGGCGCAAATAATCTGGAAACAAAATCTATTACATGAAGCGCGTACAGGATATTGACAAACAAGATCCCTAAGAGCACGTATGGTATTGCCTCTTTTAAAAAACCAGATACCCTCATCCAGAGTTTCTTAACTACAGCTATAGCCTGAGGTATTCTATATGGTGGGATTTCAACTAATATCTCAGGACTCGCGCCCTTTAACACCTTATTCATGATAAGGCCCTTTACAATCAAAAGTATAAAAAGTGTGCCAAAGACAATGCCCAGATACTGGCCGCCTCTTTCTCCTACTAGTCCTATGATCATGGCGATCTGCGCCATGCATGGGATAGACACAGCCATGAGCGTTGCTGCAATGAATTTTTCACGCCTTCCTTCTAAGAGCCTGAGCGCCAATGCACCTGGCACATTGCAGCCCATACCCAGCATCATCGGTACTATTGCAAATCCGTGAAGCCCGATATGATGCATGAGATTGTCGACCATAACTGCCAGACGAGGCAGATATCCAAAATCCTCAAGTATCCCCAAGATCAGATAGAAGCTGATTATATATGGCAACACCATTGCGATTGGCACAAATAGACCTGTAGTCAATACGCCAAACGACATCTTAAAATCAATTGCGCCATCAATAAGATTCCCGACTAATACATTGTGTAAAAACGTATCCTGGCCCAGCAAACTGCCAAACTTAAGCATCAATGGTGCCCATAGTTTTTCAAATAAAGGCTCGCACACAAAGGTTATAAGGCTCTCGCCAATAAAACGTATGGCCCAGAACGCGCCATAGATAATAGCCATAGCTATTGGAATACCTGATAGCGGTTTTATGCTAAGCTCTTCTAATCTCTGAAGGACTGTGTGATGATGATGTGTTATTTTCTGAACATCCTCGACAATCTCTCCTATCCTTTCCCATTTCTCAGAATCAGACAATGGCTTGAGCTTTAAAGGATATGCGTCTTTTAAACGTATAACCAGCTCCTTTATGCCCTCGCCAGTCAAACCGCATGTTGGAACAACAGGAACGCCCAGATGCTCCTCTAATCTTTTAACATCAATATCAATGCCCTGGTGTTTTGTTTCATCCCACATATTCAGCGCAATGACAGTGGGGATATTTTTTTCTAATATTTGGAGGGTTAGATACAGATTCCTCTCAAGATTTGTCGCATTTACTACATTTATTACTACATCACCCTGTTTCAGCATCTGACAGGCTACATCCTCTGCCTTACAGGTAGGCTCTAATGTATAGGTACCAGGCACATCTATAACAGAAGGGCGCTCGCTTCCTATCTTCATCTGGCCCTGTGTAAATTCTACAGTAGTGCCCGGATAATTAGACACAGCGATCCTGGCTCCAGTAAGCCTGGAGAATATAGCACTCTTACCAACATTGGGATTGCCCATCAACAATACTTTTTTCACGATCTCTCAACCTCTACAAAAATCTTTTTTGCCATACCCCATCCAATGGCAACACGAACCTTATCTACTTCGACAGTCTGCGGTCCGCGCCAGAAATGGGAACTGATCTTTTTTATTTTTTTGCCCTGCCTTATACCTATATTCTGGACCCTTTGAGAAAAATCAGAGCCCCCACGTAGTTCTTTTATGATGCCGCTCTCTCCGTTCTTCACCTGTGTCAAATCTATGATCATTCTTATGTTGCCTCCTTATATAACCTGCCCTGAAATGTATCCTTTTGCTCTATGCCTCTAAGGACTTTTGATTTATCCAATATCCATAGAGGCGCGACCAATAGATCTCTTGGACAATCTGCGCTTATCCTCTGGATAACTGTGCCTGGCCAAAGATGCTCCAGGAATTTTACTGCCAGATCAATGTATTCCTCTAACTCTAATACCTGGAATCTGCCGGCTTTATAAAGCTCTTCTAACTTAGTGCTTTTAATTATATGTAACGGGTGGATCTTTATTCCATCTAATTTAAAGCTTGCGACTGAGCGCGCAGTCTCTATTATCATTCCTTCATCTTCAAATGGCAGTCCTATTATAACATGAGCGCATATCTTTATGTCTTTTTTCTTTCTTGTTAGATCTACTGCTTTAAGAAAATCTTCATATAAGTGTCCGCGATTGATCAATCCCAGGGTTTTTTTATGGATAGTCTGAAGGCCATACTCTATCCATACCTCATAATCTTTTGTGTATGAATCTATCAAGTCTATTACATCTCTATTAACACAGTCAGGCCTTGTGGCAATGGATATTCCGACGACATCTTCGAATTTTCTCGCGCTGTCATAAATTTGCTTCAGCTTATCCAGTGGCGCATAAGTATTTGTGTATGCCTGAAAATATACGATGAATTTTTTTGCATTAGCTCGCTTTATACCTTTAGCGATCTGCTCTTCGATCGATCCAAAGGATTTTCTTGTATTGGGACTAAAGCCTTCGTTATTACAATAGATACAGCCATTATCTGAAATTTTTCCGTCTCTATTCGGGCAGGAAAATCCAGCATCCACAGTGATCTTCTGTACTCTTTCTTTAAAGCCTTTATTTTTAAAATAGGTTGAAAATTTATAGTACATTGCCTAAATGTATATTACGAAGGCCGGTAGCCTTGCCGATCTCTTCTGCCTTCTTCAGTGTTGCAATAGGTGTTGGTTCTGACTCGAGATAATTAAAATCCGGATGAAATCTCGATATATGCCAAGGGATGTTTGGATCTACGCCTGCGATAAACTCTGCTATATCTTTAAATTCGTCATCAGAATCGTTCTCGCCAGGGACAACAAGTGTTGTAATCTCGACCCAAATACCTGATCTTTTCATTGTCTTTATAGAATTTAACACTGGCTCGAGATGTGCCCTGCATTTATCGCGATAAAAATCCTCCCTGAATGACTTAAGGTCTACATTGGCCGCGTCCAAATAAGGCTTGATTGTCTCCAGGGCCTCTTCTGTCATGTAGCCGTTTGTTACAAAGATATTGGAAAGCCCTGCTTCTTTAGCAAGTCTTGCAGTATCATACGCATATTCAAAGAATATAGTTGGCTCTGTGTATGTATAAGAGATGCTTTTGCATCCAGTCCTCTTTGTCTCCTTTACAACTTGTCCTGGTTCCAGCTCATACCCAGACATATCTCTTGCTTGCGATATCTGCCAGTTCTGGCAAAAAGGACATTTAAAATTACATCCTACTGTCGCTATTGAATAAGAAAACGTGCCTGGCAAAAAATGATAGATAGGCTTTTTCTCAATTGGATCAACATGCGAAGCAATAACATCTGCATAAACAAGTGTATATAACTTACCATCCTGGTTCTGTCTCACGCCACAGATACCAAAATTACCATCTGTAATCGTACATCTGTGGCTACACAAACTGCAGCGCACCTTTCCCTCTCCCAACCTTTCATACAACATCGCTTCTCTTATCATATTTTCTTTGCAGAAGGACAAAGTTTAGCCAATGGACACTCTGCACACAAAGGCCTCCTGGCATTACATATGGCCCTGCCATGGTCAACCATCATATA
The DNA here is from genome assembly GCA_030765235.1 of Candidatus Gorgyraea atricola. Classification (NCBI taxonomy): domain Bacteria; kingdom Pseudomonadati; phylum Candidatus Omnitrophota; genus Candidatus Gorgyraea; species Candidatus Gorgyraea atricola. The sequence goes on from JAVCCW010000006.1 coordinate 38,497, forward strand.
ATTAAAATCAAGCCAGTCTTTTTTTTGCACGATTTTTAAAAGATCTTGTTCTGTCTTGTTTGGATCAGTTGCCTTGCTCAATCCCAATCTCCCAGAAAGTCTCTTTACATGCGTATCAACAGCTATGCCCTCTGCCTTTTTAAAGCCGCTCGATAATACTATATTTGCTGTTTTACGCGCTACACCTGCTAAAGAAATAAGCCCGTCCATGCTATCCGGGACCATTCCATTGAAATCTTTAACTATTCTTTTCGAGGCAGCAATAATATTCTTTGCCTTATTCCTGTAAAAACCTGTTGAGCGGATCTCTTTCTCTAAGGTAGACCTTTTTGCCTTTGCAAAACCCTGTACTGTCTTATATTTTTTGAAAAGCCCTGGCGTTATCTTATTGACTCTTTCGTCAGTACACTGGGCAGAAAGGATTGTGGCTATTAAGATCTGAAAGGGTGTCTTGTGGTGTAGTGCAGTGTGGCTTCGAGGATAACTCTTATGCAATATCTTTATGATGTCTACTACTCTATCCTCGCTGGACTTCATCCTACCTTTATGTCTTCTTTCTCAGTAACGCACCTAAAAAATTAACTCCCAGTAAGGCATAGAGCTCTGCCTCTAATAAAACTCCAAACTGATAGAACGCAAAGATAAATGTAGCAACACCTATACCGAATAGTATCTGTGAACTGCTCCTTACAGGTGTTGTCCTTGGCTCGATCATCATGACAAATATAAAGAAATAATTAAGATATGCTACTATATCTAGAAGAGACACGTTGTGAAGAAATGCCTGTGGGGCATGCAAGAAAAGCGAGGTAATAAAGAAACTCATGATTATGCTAAGCCTTTTTATCCTTGAGGCAAAATAGATACCTATCGGAACAAGGATATACCATGAGTACGCTGTCTTCCACTCTGTATACGCCCCAAAAAACAGCACCACTGTAAAGATCCCTAAGGCAGCAGGATTAAATATATGTACCTTGCGAAATCTAATAACATGTTTAGAGACTATTGCAAATATGCTGGCCAGTGCTATAATCAGCCAGCTCCCTTGACTCGATAGAACATACCCGATGATCAAACCGGTCACGATCGAGCTTTCAGTTACTGTAATTTTTTTATTCTTCAGGTAGTTGATCAATGTATCCGTAGCCGCTGAAAATAAAACTGCTATAAAAATGGCAAAGAGAAATAGAAAATCTTTTTCTATAAAGGCAATGTATGCGGCAAATAATCCTAAAAAAAGGCTGAGCTGAACTTTTATCGATGTTAGTTTCATAATAAATGATTCTCCTTTCTACTTAAGCCTGGCCAAATATCTAAACACGCCAAGCAAGGCCTTTGCCCCTTCCCCTGCGGCAATTATAATCTGCTTCTCAGGAACATCAGTAACATCTCCTGCGGCAAATACGCCTGGGACATTAGTACGATTATAGCTATCGACTTTTATCTCTCCCTGCTTATTTTTTTCTATTGCCTCTACAAATGAAGAATTCGGTACAAGGCCTATCTCTACAAATATCCCCTGTACAGGAATTGTCTCTTTCCCTATCTTAACACCTGTCACCATTTTGTCACCTAAAACAGCGCTGACCTGGCTATTATTTAAAATAGTGACTTTATCGCTATTCTTTAATTTTTCCTGCATTATAGGATCGCCTGTCAGGCTATCCGTGATATTTATCATGTGCACGTGTTTTGCTATATTCACTAATTGCAATGCTGCATCAAGCGCTGAGTTCCCACCGCCTATAACCGCAACGTCTTTGCCTGAAAACAAAGGGCCATCGCATGTTGCGCAATACGTAAGGCCTTTATTCTTAAACTCTTTTTCACCTGGCACACCTAATTCTCTTGAGCGTTTGCCTGAGGCAATTATAGCTGTTTTTGTCTCATATTTAGCCTTGTTCGTCTTGACATGGATTAAATTGTCTCTTTTTGTAAGCTCAACAACCTCTTCATTTTCCTTTAAAGGGATATTGTATCGCTTCATATGTTCTTCAAACTTAGACGCAAGGTCAGGACCTGTTACGAATTGATAGCCAGTATAATTTTCTATATCTCCACTCCAGGCAGTCTGCCCTCCAATATCTTTTGAGATGACAATAAAATTCATTTTTTTTCGCGCAGCATAGACAACTGCAGTTATTCCTGCTGGTCCTGCGCCGACAATGATCAGATCAAGCATCTATTTATCTCCATGTCTTATATGATGTGGCGTCAGATCGACTATTTCTCCTACTTCCACAGCTATCAAATATTCTGGCTTGGGCAAAAGTGCCTCTGGATGGCGAGGGTGGCCTTTCTGCCCCTGGATATTTTTGAGAAGCCTAAGGGATATTCTCTTTGTAATCTTTTCTTCCCATTTTTTTACAGTATCAGAGTGTATGTCTTTTTCCTTGACCATCTTTGCCACACCCTTTAAGCAATACCCTATAAACTTATGCTCATCAACAGCTGTTATGCTAATATGCGGGTTTTGCTTTAGGTTTTCGTAGGTCCTTTCTTTATAGACATCGAGTAGATACACCTTTCCTTCTTCTTCTATATCCACTATGCCTTTACAGGAATTGTGCGGACAGCCTTTCTCATCTATGGTTGTAACAATAGTGTAAGGCTGTTTATGAAAAAAACTTATTATGCCCTGATTTAATTTTTTCATGCAATTTCCTTAGAGCCCTGCCATAAGCCATGTATATTACAGTAAGAAGAGGCCAGAATAGTCCCTGGTTTTCCTGTTTTAAGCTTTAAGATTACTTCAGGATCAGTGTAGACTGTGCTTGTATCTGGTCCCTGGCCTGATTCTCCGTGGGATGAGAATTCAAACCTCCCGACTTCATAAGGAGATTTCTCACCCTTAGGAAGAAAATACACCTCTATCCAACGTATATGATGGGCGGTAGTATTGGGATGCGCGATCTCTTTACCCACAGTCACTGTAATAGAAAGTGGCTTATCCTTGGTTATCTCGATTACTGGTACATGCTTTTCCTTTTTCCAATCAGCAGCCTGGAATAGATCCTTAAGTTCAGACATAAAACCTCCTATTTTTTTATAAAATCTACGTATATTGCCAATGCCAGAGCCAGCGCAGATGAAACAAATATAAAAAAGTAATTTATCTTGTCCTTCTTTGAGCTTAATTTACAAATTATAGTACCCAATACATCAAGGTCGTGTTCTGAAAGTTCTTTCTTATTGAGCAATTTATCTTTTAACCCTGTATTATCCAATTCCCTGTGTAAAACTTGATCGTACCTGAACTTGTAGACAAAAAATATAAAAAACCCAACTACACCTATATACCACAGTGCCTTGGCAAAGACTGGATTAACATCTAAAACCAGATTCACTGCCCTCAAAGATATTACAGCAATAAGCGCAATAAAGAAAAGCACCCACGATACTGCAGACTCCTTACACGTCTTCAGCTTAAAACAATCATAACATACAAATTTGTTGTCTTTCATGGTGTATATATGATACTACTGTGGGCTTATTGAGTCAAGGTAAGGAAGGGATTTTAACTCGTAGTAGTAGGCCAGGTTTAAACCTGGCCTACAAAAAAAGTGAGGGCAAGATAAAGCGTAAGGCACGTTTAAACTAAAAACCGCCTTATCTGGTCGTGGCTACCTGCTAATGTCGCTATGCACCTATTGCCTTCCTTATTAATTATAACACGAATATTCTTTTCAACACCAGCTTCGTAATAAGAGTCTCTTAATTTCTTATAGAAAAAATTAGAAGCTTTTCTTTGAGCTTCCAATAAATTGCACCCTGTAGAATAATAAACATCCAAGGCCTCTAAGATTAATCCGACTACCTTTTTTTGCTCTGAACCTAAGCGTTTGGTGCTTCTATTAAAAGATGGTCTATAATAAAGCTCGTATGGCACTTATTTTCCTCTTTTAAGGCTGTCTATCTGCTTCTTTGTAATTCTTTTTTCTTTGCCTTTTTCTTTCTTTGAAAGAGCTTCCAGCTTTTCATAAACATCATCAGAGAATTCAACCCTTCTTACCTCGAGTGGAACGAGCTCAATCTTATCATCAGCGACCTCCACCTCAAACATAGCCCCTTTTTTAAGCTTGAGCACGTCTGTTATCTTCTTAGGTATTGTTATTTGATTTTTCGCTGTCATAGTAACTGTCATTTTCCTCACCTCCCAATATAAGTATACCATAAAGTAAGGAATTCGTCAATATAGAAAGTAAGGAATTAAGGAAAACTAAATCTGTGCCCTCTCTTATATAAGACACATCAGAAGGCGATTTTCTTTCAATTATTTTAGGAAATTTAAAAATCGGGAGGGATTTTAAGTGATAGGGTGTACCCAAATAGGACGTCTACTATTTCGTCCAAATAGGACGTCGCCGCTTGTCACGCTTGTGTGCTTGTCACTTGTATTTGCTATATTTCCTCTTTCAAGTTTTTCCTTCCACGCATAGTCTTTTCTATCTTCTTTATACCGATTGTCAAAAAATTGACACTATCTAGTTTCTTTTTGGCTATCTCTCCAATCTCACCATATTCTGCTCCAGTAAGACGCTTTAGTGCCTCTAGCGCTGAAGATGTCCCCATAGAGACAAGCGCATCTGGAATATTGCTTCTGATTCCTACGCCAATCTCTCCATCCGAGACTATTTTTTCAATAAAATCAACAGCGCCGTCAGTCCCTAAGGTTTTTAGAACGTCAATAAAACCAATCAATAAAAAGTACCTACGTCCAAAGCCTCCATCTTCTTCTTTTTTCAATCCTTTAATCCAGTCGTATAATTTATATAATTCAGGCAATGCTACATCTTCTCCTAAGTAACCTATTAAAGAAATGGCTTTTTGCCCAGAACCAGCATCCTGTTTCTTGATAATCTTTACCAAAATCTTTAAAACATTTTGTTTTTGTGGAATCTCTTTTGTCAAATAATAGGCTCTATTTTTAAGCGCCTCAATCCTTATACCTTTAGGAGCTTTTTCGTCGAGAAAGATATTTAAGTATACATCCTCTGCAATCTCTTTGCTGATATTTCCTATGGAATCGAGTGCGGTCTGAGCTATAGATTTATGTTGGGTTTTACCACATGCAACATTAACCAATGCATCTATTGCCCCTGGATCTTTTAGTTTCTCAAGGGCTTTTATCGCGCGCAATTTAACTGTCCATTTAGCATCAGGATCGGTCAGGGCCTCGACTAATGTACTAAAATATTTTTCGGGAGATTTCTCTATCTGCCAAAATGGTACTCTTTTGTATATAAGAGGATGCCTAACCTTTTTTATAAATAAATCTGAAGAATCCAAAAGCTCCTCAGGCCCTGAAATGATTTCAAAGCCGCCTCCATCACCCTTAAAAAGCCTGCCGGCATCCTCAAAAAGCTTAATCAACTCTATTCTAACAGTGTAGCCAATATGATATAACTGAACACAGTCTAACTTCGCAACTCTATACAATTCACTCGCAACCCTGTCCGCGTTAATATAGTGCCATATTTCAAAATTTCTGAAATCACGACCTGCTTCCTCTCCTAGTTCTATTACAAAATCTAACACGCTAATGCCTATGATATAATCGAACGTCTCATCACTAAAAGGCAGCTGTGTAATACTTCCCCTGCGAATAGGCACTCCATAATCTTGTTTTGCCACTCTTAGCGCGCGCCAATTTATATCACATGCTGTTAGATCAGCATCATATTTTGTTCGCAGGTGGTGACAGAAAAACGACTCCCACCCAGGTGCCAATTCAAGCCCTTTTCTTTTTCTATTGAAAAAATTTCTCAAAAATTCGTCAACCGCTTTATCTCCATTTGAATCTATGCCGTTTATACGACAAAATTCTTGTATGGTACTAAAAGAGAGAGGACTTATCCTCTTCCCTATTAGTTGACCATCTGCATTATATGTACGATACCACTTATCATATTCATCCACAGGCATTAATTTAAATTCTTCCTGAAGCCATAACTCTATTTCCTGCTGCGACCCGCTTAGCAAAACATCAGGACATGATTCATACTCCAATAACCTGAACGATATCCATTCATAAAAATTCATCCTGTCTGTATAGTTGTCGACTTCTATCTTGCCAATTTTTTTCTTAACGTTATTAGGTAGAGAATCTCCGACCGACTTTATCGCAGTTAATATTACTGGTACTCTTTGATCTAACTCAGGATGAATATCAAAAAACTCGATAAAATCAGGATATAACCTCTTTATGAAAAAACCTCGCCAGTTCTTTTTAATGGTCGGTATTATTTTCTCCGAGAAGATTCTCTTGTCTTCAACGAGAGCGGAAACGCCTTGCTCAAACAGATAAAACCGGGGATGTTTTTCTAGCGGGTGTTGCGTGGGAGTAAAGTGCAGATTTCCGGAAGACTCAATCCAGCCTCGACGCTCTAAAAACCTTAAAAAACTTTTAGGATCATCAGGATCGCGTTTACGTCCTTTATCTATATAGACCTCTGCGCCAATTACATTTCTGATAATCTTGTCTAAGCTAAAAGACTCGCCGATTTCAAAGTCCCTCCTAATATACTTGAATAGCTCATAAAAATCTATGAACCGTTCAACAAGATAAGGGGTTTGAACAAATAGCTTTATCATCTCCTGTAGTAAATCAGGGTCCCGGGCAGGCAAATTGAGTTTTATAGTGGTAAGGCCTCTTGCTTTTATTAAATCAACTGTCTCTTTTTCGCGAGATATTTTCCCGAATTCTGACATGCGGTACTCAAGAAACTTGCGTGCCGTACCGTAGTTATTTCTTCCATCTAACTCGTAAGTAACTAAATCTCTCAAGAAAAGGGAGGCCTCGGGCTTTATTCTGTAAATCCTAGCCTTTACAGGCTTATTTTTTGCAAAGCATAAAAATGCTCGGTGCGTACCTTGAAAAATAAAATACTTCCCATTACCTAAATCTAAAACATCTATGCAATGGTCTTCTGTATCAGTAAAGACTTCTATAGTTTGACCAGTTTCATCTAGCATCCTTAACATATCTATTAACTGCAATATGGCAGGAGGATGCATAAATATAGCTTTATTACGCGATATGTGTTTATATTCGTCTGTAATCTCCCATAATTTTTCTTCATCAGGCATCTCTTTTGCTTTAGCAGTGTAGCCAGCCATACCTTCTTTTAATGGCTCTTTTCCCTGAAATTTATATTGACGGCTCAATAGATGCCCCTCTGTGGTACTGGAGAAACTCCCGCATTCTCCAAAAACATGCATCGGCAAATACAGCTTCCAGTCAAGCAGTAGCCTTTTATTGCCTAACCTGAATCCGACACCGTCATCCGTAGCCTCGTATTTAACTGCAGAGATATTGGATGATATTTTATCTTTTAGGGCTTCTAGTCTACTCTTCTCTTCTCCTATACCTGCGGACAGAGGCTTCCTGAGACTAGTACCTGTTGCTGTATTAGCCAACAACAACAGGCCTATCGCAATCACCAAGACCCTTAAATTACACCCTTTTCTAATCATTCTCATAATCTACCCAAAAAAATAGCCTCTGCCTGTCTCATAAGGCTATATTGCTCCTATGTTTATTGTAATGTAATTATACCATATAAATAGGCCTTTGGGAAGAGCTTTTTTAGGCAATTTTTAGGTAATTTAAAATATTGCATTTGCCAACATTCCGAGGGCTATTACTTGGGGTACTGTGATTATTGGGAGCCATATTGCTACGCGCTTGCCTACATTGACCCATAAAAGGCCTATTTCTGTATAATCTGTTACTACGCCTGCCATCAGGAATACGAATGCGTTTCCAAACGCGCCTGTTTGTCTGTATATCTCGAATGCTAATGGAGCTGTGCCTTCTGAGCATACCTCCATAATCGTCGCCACTATAAGAGTCACGATCAAGCCCATAAACGTAGGCCCCATATAATTCTGAAAGATATTATGCGGCATATACGCGCCTACTAAGCTCGCGAGACCGATACCTGCTAATATCCACCACAGAATCATATTGGCAAGTGATAGCGCGCCTTTATATATGCCTTTTATATCATTCATTGAGAACTTATATGATGAAGATCTATTTTTTATATCATGCGCAACAGAAAATCCCACTTTTGTCTCTACGCTATTTTTATTTGTCTCTATGAGGCCTTTTGCTTGCAGCACCTGAAAGATGAGTCCCGTAGTTATTGCAATAATAATCGCGCACAAAACTATATAAAGCGCCTTTATACCAAAAAATGCCATGAGCATTATTGTAAGTGGCAGATTTGCCCAAGGGCTTGCTAAAAGAAACGCCACGACCGCGGGATTCGACGCGCCTTTTTTGTGTAACTGAATGGATAGCGCAAGTATGCCGTGACTGCAGGCGCTCATAAAGAATCCAAGTATTACTGAATAGAGTATCGTCCTTTTCTTGGGGCTAGCCAGTATATGCGAGATATATTTTCTAGGGATAAAATGATCTATCACGCCGCCTAAAAACAGGCCTAAAAGAATCGCCCACCAGATCCTGTGTACATACATAAAAAAGGCGTCTCTAAAAGGTTCTAGGATGCATAAAATTCCTAAAATAGCTGCGATAATGACTATTTTATTCTTATACCATTTAGTTTTTTGGCAATGCTCACAACTATCCATCTCTACTCCGTGCTAACTTTGCTCTGTCCCTCTGTAGTAGTAGGCCAGGTTTAAACCTGGCCTACAGAGGGGCGTAAGTTAGTTATATGCTATGCCTTTTAGTTCTTCCACGTAGTGCTGGGCTGAGAATGCTGCTGTGGCGCCGTCTCCGCATGCAGTGATTACCTGGCGCAGGAGTTTTTTGCGGCAATCGCCACAGGCAAAGATCCCATTCTTAGAAGTCTTCATGTCATCATCTGCCAAGATGTAGCCAGGTTTATCTAATTTAACCAGGCCTTTAACAAAATCTGTATTTGGTATATAACCGACAAAGATAAAAACACCTTCGCATGAAATTTCAGAGCCTTTATCAGTCCTAACGCCCCGGACCCTATCGTCCCCTAAAATCTCAACAACATTTGATTCCCAGATAAATTCGATTTTTTTATTAGACAGCGCCCGCTCCTGGAGGATCTTTGTTGCCCTTAAACGATCGCGGCGATGCACCACTTTAACCTTTTTAACGAATTTAGTAAGAAATATCGCCTCCTCTATAGAAGTATCCCCTCCGCCCACAAGCACTACTTCTTTATCCTTATAAAGCGCGCCGTCGCATGTAGCGCAATAAGAAACACCTTTTCCCTGAAATTTCTCCTCGCCAGCTACGCCTAACTTCTTTGGCCTTGCGCCAGACGCGACAATAACTGAAAAAGATGAAATTGGTTTACCTTCGACCTCAACCCTCCAACCCTTAGAATCCTTTTCTATTCTTTTCACGTTGCCAGTCCTAAGTTCTGTCCCAAATTTCTGAGCCTGTTTTTTAAATTTCTCTACCAGCTCAAACCCATTGACCCCATCTATAAAACCAGGATAATTTTCTATAGAGTCTGTAATTATTGCCTGGCCAGGCACTGAGAAGCTTTCTATTAATAATGTCTTCAGCCTCGCCCTGGAAGTATATAAAGCTGCGGTAAGACCAGCTGGCCCGCCGCCTATAATCACTATATCATAATCCATAATATCACCTTTCTCCAAAAATTTTTGTCCCCACTCTGACAATATTCGCGCCTTCTTCAATAGCTATTTTATAAGAATTGCTCATACCCATTGAAAGATACTTCAAAGTCTTTATTTTCTCGAATATCTTTTTTGTCTCAATAAAATACGGCCTTGCGTCTTCAGGGTCTCCAGATAAAGGCCCCATTGTCATAAGGCCTACTACTTTTATATTCTTTAATTGCGAGACATTTTTTATTAACTCCTCTACATTTTCTGGAAAAACGCCGAATTTCTGTTTTTCCCTGCCGCTATTTACTTCTATCAAAACAGGCATTATCTTTTTTTCCCTGGAACACGCCTTATCTAACTCCTCTGCAAGCTCCAGAGAATCAACTGTCTCTATCATATCAAAGATCCTTACAGCCTTTTTAATCTTATTTTTCTGTAGATGCCCGATAAAATGCCACTTTGCTTTATTGCCTATGACCTGGAATGCTGCTTCAGCCTCCTGCACATAATTCTCGCCTATGATCTTTACATCAGCATTAATTGCCTCAAGGATCTCTTCAGGCGTCCTTGTCTTGCACGCAGCCTCTAATTCCACGCCCTCTGGCAACTCCTGCAATATCTTTTCTACGTTTTCCTTAATCATAAACTGAAACGACACTCATCCCATTGAAATGTAATTTTATGGCGTCTATCTCTTTTTTGGATAACGGCTTTATATCGCACGGCCTTAGGGGGGTATTTATCTGCACCTCGTCAGGATCTATATCCTTTGCTAATCTTGCAATCTCTTCAGCAAGGCCTTTATTTGCTTCTATAAACATGATCTGTAGGGCCAATTTACCTTTATATTTAGACTTGAATTCTTTTATGCCTTTTAATACTTTATTTAATTCTACCCCTTTTAGCGGCTGATTTATCTTAAGAAATAACTCCTTAGAAGGACTGTCCAGCTTTAACATTACAAAATCCGCAAGAGCCAAATCGTCCTGCACATCTTTTTTATCAATTAATGAGGCGTTTGTTATAACTGCTGTCTTTTCATCTCTGATCTTTCTTATTTCTCTGATAACTTCTCCTAAATTCTTGGCAAGTGTGGGTTCGCCTCTTCCTGAAAAAGTAATATAATCTATTTCCAGAGGCGGAAAAGACTTTATCTCCCCTACAATCTCTTCTGTGGGAACAAAAATCTCCCTTTTATCGCTAAAAGTAGCTATCTTCCCGACCTGGCAATACACGCAATCAAATGTGCAGATTTTATCATCCCCGGAAATAAGATCCACCCCCAGTGATCTACCCAATCTCCATGAATCTACAGGCCCATAGATATATTTATATTTTTTATCTGTCATATTAGTTTAGATATTGCGCAATGGAGGGAGCTATCTCTCTATCCTTACCTCGTCATTCTTCTTAAATTCTACACCATGCCAATCAGACAGAATAGATGCCGTCGCGCTCGTCTCTTTTATCCTTGAGGCCTCTGCCTTGCCTATGAACTTACCATCCCGATAGACCGATAAGATATCTCCTTTTTTAATATCATCGGCCGTCCCCAGATCTATCCTAAAACTATTCTTCCTAAGCGTTCTTGAGATCTTTCCATTTTTCTTAACAATGATTTTATCCAGGTCTACACTATTTTTTTCTTTTATAGCCGCTGCGAGGCGCGTTTCTGCGTCATTTCTCAAGTTTTTTTCCTGCTGTAATTCTCCTGAGATGATCTCTATCTGCTGCTTTTTATTATCTAAGTCTATCTCTAATTTCCTTCTGACATCATTCGCATCAAATAATCTGCTTTGTAAAATATATGTCTCTTCAAGCGTAGTAATCAGTTTATCCTGCGTAAATATCCTTAACTTTCTCTCCTGCTCTTTAAATATATAAGAAGAGGCGCTCGTAAAGAGTAAAAAGATAAAAATGCCTGTCCATACTAATCTTGCCTTGACTGCGAATTTTAGATTTTCTCTTTTCATATCAGCATCTCCTTTTTAAAATCTAGAGACTATGACAAAAAACATGATTATGGCTATTATCACCTTGACCACTATTGAACCAACCCTGCCTACTACGCCTCCAAACCCGGCCTTAAGAGACTTCACGAGGTCCTTTTGTATGATCAGCTCTACCAGAAATGCGCCGAGAAAGATCCCGAGGAATGTGCCCAGCAAAAGCCCTATGCCTAACAATGGAGCGCCTACAACTGCGCCCACTATACCTCCGACAATAGCGCCAATAACAGCAGCATTTGAAGCGCCAAATTTCTTGCTGCCAATTATTATAAAGAGATATTCCGATACCTCGCCGCATAGATAGAGCGTCAGAAGTATTATAAGTGCTCTTATATCCAGGATTAAAAAATCAGTAAGGAAGGAATAAAGAATGGCGCCCATAAGTATTATGAGCGTTCCGAATGTGGTGAAAAAAATGGCTGCAAAACCGATCAAGCCAGATATGACTAAAATTGCAATAGCCAGGATCTCCATAATCGCCCTTCTTTCTATTAGGGATATGATACTACTCCAGGGCCATGAAGACAACCTTAAAGATTCTTCTCTTTTAACTTACCTTATCCTTCTCATCGTAGATCTCGCCAAAGAGTTCTTCCAATACATCTTCCATGGAGACAATGCCGATGTTGAGCTTCTCCTTATCCTGCACAATAAAAAGATGTTGGTGATAAGCCTGGAACTTTGTCAAGAGATCATCTGCCTTCTCATTTTCATTTACAAAAATGGGGCGCGACATAAAATCTTTTATCCGCGCTTCGTAATTATCTTTTGCGATCTCTCTTAAGAGCACCCTCTGCTGGCATATGCCTATTATATTCGATACATCTTTGTTATATACAGCGATCCTGCTATATTGAGAATTAAGTATGGAATCCTTTGCCTCTATAAGTTTTTCCTCGCCAGGCAATGCATAGATCTGGTCTATTGGCTTCATTATGTGTGCTGCCCTCATATCATTGAGCTTAAACACCTTATTGCAAAGCTTTTCCTCATCCACCTCTACTGTGCCAGCGTCCCTGCCAAGCCGAAGCATTGCCTTTATCTCTTCCTCAGTTACCTTAGGCACTGTTGATTTTTTTCTGGCCATACCTGTTGCCACTATCAATGTCTGTATGAGTGGGCTCAAGACCCAGATAGTACCTCTTAGAATCTTTGCGGTTGAAAGAGAGACCCTGACTTTATAATATTCGCCTATGGTCTTGGGTATGACTTCTGATATGACAATAATCAAAAATGTAAGAACTGCCGAGATTACAGCAAGCCACTCATTGCCAAAGATCTTTAATGCCCCACGGCCCACGAATATCGCGCCCACGATGTTCACTGAATTATTCAATACAACAATGGTCGCGATCGCAATATGGATATTCTCTTTTATAAAAAGAAGGTCTTTCGAGCCCTTGCGTTTTTTATCAAATAAGATCCTGGCCTTTACAAGCGGCAGGCTCAAGATCGCTGCCTCTACCATAGAGCAAAGACCTGATGCAAAAAGTATGCCTATAATTAAAATGATGAGTTTCAACATATTGCCTTTAGAATATCAGCGCCTATTTTTTCAAACAACTCTTTCAACTTTGCCATTGGCAGGCCCAGGACATTAAAATATGATCCTTTAATGTCGTCAAATATAAATGAGCCTACGCCCTCTATTGAAAAACCTCCTGCCTTGTCATATGGTCCGAGTAATTTGAAAAATCTTGAGATCTCAGCTGGCCGAATCTTTTTCACTGTTACCTTTGATCTTTCATAACCAGAGATCATCTTTTTTCTTTTAGAATCAATAACGCAAAGCCCAGTGTATACGGAAATAGTCTTGCCTGACATTGCCTTTAGCATGCTTTTTGCATGAGCGGCATTGTGCGGCTTACCTATGATCTTCTTGCCCAGTAGTACAACTGTATCCGCGCCTATTATATAACCTGATTTTTTTATGCTTTGCGCTTTTAGGCAGGCATTTTTTATTGCAATAGCACTCGGGAGCTTCCCTTTCATACTTTCCCTGGCTGAGCTCACAATAACCCTGTGCCTTATCCTACATGAGGAAAGTATTGCTGACCGCCTTTTAGATTTCGACGCTAAGATAATATCCATATAATTAGAAAATATAGCCGATAAGTTTATATATAAGCTTGGCTGCTGTGAAGTCTGGGGCTATCATGTCTTTTATTGGAGAAAGTTCGACTACATCAATGCCTACTATATTTTTATCTTTTACAATACTGCGGATGTCCTTTAGGAATTCATGCCAGAGCATGCCGCCTGGTTCTGGATTGCCTACAGATGGCATGATCGATGGATCCAGCACATCAAGGTCTATGCTTATATAGACATTATTGGAAAGGCTGCCTTTTAATTTAAAATCATGCTCCTCTTTACTTAAGCTTCTCACGCCTTTCTCGACAACTGGCGCTATCTCTGTAAGCCGCCTTGCAACACAGGCATGGCTATACTTATTGCCCTCGTAAGAATCTCTTAAATCAGCATGCGCATCAAAATATAAGACTGATAGATCGCTATATTTTTTCTTTGCTGCTCTTACTGCGCCTATAGTAACTGTATGCTCCCCGCCTATTACAACAGGGAATTTATTCTGTGTAAAGAGCTCTGAAACCTTTTTCTCTACTTCATTGATCATTGCCTCTGGCTTCAGGCCTTCTACTTTAAGCGGATCCATGGCACTAATGCCAATGGTATGCGTTTCTTTATCTAATTCATCATCAAAAAGTTCCAGATTATCTAATGCGCTAAGTATGGCAGCTGGCCCCTTTTCTGTTCCTTTTCTGTAACTTACAGTCTTGCCATACGGAACAGGTAAAAGCGCGACCTTTGATTTTTCAAATGATGACAGCATCTCTATTTACTCTCCAACACATACTGAAATATAAGCGGCGCAACAATACTCGCGTCTGACTCTATCACAAACTTGGGTGTATCAATGCCTAATTTTTCCCAGGTAATCTTTTCATTCGGCACTGCGCCGCTGTATGAGCCGTACGACGTAGTACTGTCGCTGATCTGGCAAAAATATCCCCAGATCTTGCACTCTGTCCCAAGGTCCTGCCTTATTAGGGGCACTACACATATTGAAAAATCTCCTGCAATGCCTCCGCCTATCTGGAAAAATCCAATTGAATGGTTTCTTGTATTTTCCAAATACCAATCAATCAAAAAATTCATCTGCTCCAGGCCGCTTTTTATAAAATCTAGATTCTTAAACCTGCCAGCCTTGTATTCCGCGACTACGCCATTTGCCAGAGTAGAATCCTCCCACCCAGGAGTAAAAATAGGTATATCTTTTTCGCACGCGGCAACCACCCAGCTATCTTTTGGATCGATCTCATAAAATTCTTCCAACTCTCCGCTGCGTATAAGCTCATAAAAATACTCGAATGGAAATAGCCGCGCGCCCTGCTTATGCGCCTCCTCCCATATAGGATAGAGCTTACTGGCTAATCTGCGTATTGCCTCTTCTTCTGGAATACAAGTATCAGTGACTCTATTAAGGTGTTTGTTCCTGAGTTCCAGTTCCTCTTGCGGTGTGAGTTCTCTATAATTAGGTATTCTTTTGTAATGGGAATGTGCGACCAGGTTAAAAAGATCCTCTTCAAGATTCGCTGCAGTGCAGGATATACCATGGATCTTATCCTGCCTTATCATCTCAGCCAGAGTTATGCCTATCTCGCCTGTACTCAAGGCTCCTGCCATGGCAAGAAACATCTTATTGCCGTTTTTGACATAGTCTACCCAGCCCTGAGCAGCATCCACTATAACAGCTGCATTAAAATGCCTAAAATTCTTCTCAATAAATTCTTTAATACTCATATCGATCTTAGTATAACACCCTGTTTTTGGATAAACAAGGTAAAAAAAGTATAGTGCCTACATCATATAATGGGCCATTGTATAGCTCTATGATGCCTTTTCCTGATTTTCTTATAAAATCACGGATCGACTTATTCTCGAGCTTGCCTACAAAAAATACTACCTTATCAGTCACGCCAGATGAACCGCCTATAAAACCTGTTTTATAACCTGGTAATTTTACATGGCCAGATTTTACGAATAAGGAGTTTTTCCAAAGCTCTTTAATGCCTTTGTCTGAGGTAATAATGCGATCTTTATCAACTGGTACAATCGAACACTTTGCGTAACCCTGGTTTACTAAGACATGCTTGGCTTTTAAGCTTTTAATATTCTTCTCGATCTTTCCTTTATAATGGATTATATGGTAATTTATGCTACAGGCATTGTAGATTATGTCTTTTGGATATTTTGAAAACGTAATCGGCTCGCCTTTTATGCAGTTATAGCCATTTTGCCTTAAGAGTCCTGCAATCTTTTCCAAACTCGGCTCGTAAATGATCTTATTGCCATGTTTAAAAAGCATCATATCCACATGGCCAGCTACTGGCTTTGCAAGTTTTTTATGCAAAGGGACTTCAGCGACATGGAAATTTAATCTTTTTAACTTATCTTTAGCTTTTCTAGGCATTTTCGGATCTATAATGGCTATATTTCTCCTTGCATCCCTTATCTTCCCCCATCCTCCCTTATCTTCCCTTATCACAATCTTCACACTAAAATACTTCTCTAAAAATTTCTTCTCCGTTCCTTTATGCCCTGAGACAAGACTAAACATATTTTCTGGAACATGGATCTCTATACAAGACCGATTCGCAACGAATCTATCCTTAACTGCTCGAATTATCCTATTCCGCATCTGTCTTGCCCTTACCATCTCGCCAAATGCTGGATGATATGGTCCTGCGAGCATGGTCTTTTTTGAGCCAAGATCTTTTGAAGGATGTAGACCTATGCGTATGACCTTTACGCCTCCAGATTCAAATATATCAGCGACTTTAGCTGCCTGGTCAATTGCCTTCTCCAATGTAAGAGGCTTGTACTTCATTTTAGCGAGCTCTGTGCCCTTTATAACAAGTGTGGGATAGATGCGCGCGGTTTCAGGTTTTAACTTAGTAAGTTTCTTAGCAGTTTCTATGGATTTTTCAAGCGTATCCCCTGGCAAACCCAGCATTACCTGCACGCCTAACTTAAGTCCTGCCTTCTTAATGCATTTGACTGCGTTTCGAACATCGCCCTCTCGTTTTATCTTTTTTAAAACGCCTTTATCCAGCGACTGTATTCCTAATTCAACTATTCTCCCGCCTTTTTTCTTAAACATCTTCATTGCCTTTAAACTAATTGATGCAGGATGCGTGGACATACGAAGAGTATGAGGCTTAGCAGCGTCGAGGTAGCGTTCTTGAACCCTCTCAGGCAAAAACGTAAACGTGCCACCAAAAAATGCCACCTCTACATCTTCTTCTTTAGGAATAGTCTTGAGATTCCGCTTGATTATAGATTTGACTTCTTCAGCGGTAGGCATCCTAACAACCCCAGAAATCCTATGCTGGTCACAATATACGCACTTATACGGACACCCTGCGTGAGGAATAAAGATAGGAATGATTTTCATCGAGGCTATTTTTTATTATGGAATAAAATGGTAACTAGAAGTACTATGCTGAACATGGAAAGATTAGCTATGGCAAATACTTTCCAGACTAAAAAATCACTCTTTAGTCCGGATGGAAACATTGCTAAAAGGCATGCCCATATTCCTATGGCCCAGGCGATGCTAATGTCTTTTGAGGAGCGCCGTTTTATTATGCGCATAATAAGCGGGATGTTCCAGAGAGGCATAACTATTGAGGCGATTAAGGCAATTTTATCTATCATTATGCCTTTCCAGCACTGCCTAGTACGTGTTCGTTTTTGTGCTTGTACATCTTTACTAATTCTGTGCGCGCGGGACCGAGGTATTTGCGCGGGTCGAATTCCTTTGGAGAATTAACAAAGACTTCCCGTATCTTTGCTGTTACTACAAGACGGCCGTCAGTGTCTATGTTAATCTTGCACACTGCTGACTGTGTAGCCTTTCTAAGCTGATCTTCAGGCACGCCTGCAGTTTGTTCGAGTTTTCCACCATATTTATTTATAAGGTCTACGTACTCCTTAGGTACAGAGCTTGAACCATGCAGGACTATAGAAAATCCCGGTATTATTTTTTCGATTTCTTCTAATATGTCAAATCTTAAAGGCGGGACACTTTCGCCAGGCTTAAGCTTGAATTTATACGCACCGTGCGAAGTGCCTATGGAAATAGCAAGAGAGTCCACGCCTGTTTTTTTAACAAATTCCTGCACCTCTTCCGGGTGCGTGTAGTGCGATTTTTCATGGCTCACTTCATCTTCTATGCCAGCCAAGACCCCAAGCTCGCCCTCGACTGTAACATCATGCTTGTGAGCATAATCTACCACTTTCTTGGTAAGGGCTGCGTTTTCCTCAAAGGGCTTACTTGAACCATCTATCATGACTGATGAAAAACCTGACTCTATACACGAAACGCATAGCTCATACGTATCGCCATGATCCAAATGAAGCGCAACAGGTATATTAGAGCCAGCGTCCTTTATTATCTCCATGGCCCCCATTGCCATATGCCGCAATAGGATCTGATTCGCGTATTTTCTCGCGCCTGAGGAAACCTGCAAAATCACAGGAGACTTTGATTCGATGCACGCAGTAATTATGGCCTGAAGCTGCTCCATATTGTTGAAATTATACGCTGGAATAGCATACTTCCCAGCCATTGCCTTCTTAAACATCTCTCTTGTATTAACTAGTCCTAATTCCTTATACGAAGTCGCCATTTCGTTCCCCCTTTTATTCGAAAACGTATTATAACATCTAATCTATTATTGTAAACTCTTTTCAGTAAATTTGATGATGTCATTCATCATCCTTACTGATTCCACAGGATGCCTGCCCACGGCTGTCTCAGCCGAGAGCATGACAAAATCCGTGCCGTCCATTATCGCATTTGCCACATCAGCCACCTCTGCCCTTGTAGGCCGCAGATGCTCGGTCATGCTCTCCAGCATCTGAGTAGCAGTTATGACGAATTTTTTCTTTTTATTGCATTTTTTAATAATCTTCTTCTGAATTACAGGAACTTCATATATCGGCACTGAAACCCCCATATCGCCCCGCGCTATCATTATGCCGTCTGAGACATCAATGATCTCGTCGACGTTCCTGATCCCTTCGCGGTTCTCGATCTTTGCAATAATCTTACATGAAGGCAATGCGTGCCTGACTCTCTTTTTAACCTCCAGAATATCTTTTTTAGTCCTTACAAAAGACTGCGCAATATAATCAACGCCCGATTCTATTCCAAAATCAATATCTTTTTTGTCCTTTTCGCTTATCTTTGGAAAAGCCAGTCTGGCTCCTGGCATGTTTATACCTTTATGCTCCTTTAATATGCCTCCGATAACAACCTCTGTCTTGATCCTTCTGCCCTCAACAGCCTTTATCTTAAGGATAATTGTACCATCATCAATATATATAGACTCGGCTCCTTTAATGCCATTTAACGGGCCGCTATAATCAAGCGGGATCACATTATCATGTTCATGAACGTCTTTTTGGGAAAACCATATGATCTGTCTCTTTTTAATGATCACCGGCCTATGGGCCTTTAATCTCCCAATCCTTATTCTTGGCCCTTCAAGATCTTGCAATATCTTAACGTGACGCCTGTATTTTTTATTTACCCTTCTAACGAGATTAACGCAGATCAAATGACTCTGCGAATTACCATGTGAAAAATTAAGACGCACCACATCCATACCACCAAGCATCATTTTCCTCATCACAGTCTCGCTCGAACTGGAAGGCCCGAGAGTACAGATTATTTTTGTCTTTACCATTATTTCCTTTATTTTCTTCTTTGTCTATGTTATTATATATTATACTATGAAAACAGAAAAGTCCAAAACAAAAGGAAAGTCATATTATAGGAAACTCAAGGAAAGGTTCATTCTGGAAAAACAGCTCTTCCAGAATCTTCTAGATAACCTCCCTGATGCTATCTATTTTAAGGACACTGAAAATAAGCTGGTAAGGGTAAACCGTTTTTATGCAAACGGCTTTAAGATGGCTCCTGAGGAGATAATAGGCAAGACCGACTTTGACTTCTTCCCAAAGGACCAGGCCCAAAAGATGTTTGACGATGATATGCACGTCTTAAAAACCGGCAATCCCATAATAGGTAAGATCGAAAGAACACTTCTCCCAAATGGAACATATAACTGCGTAACAACCACCAAAATACCTATCCGAAATAAAAAAAATGAGATCATCGGGACAATGGGCATAACCCGCGACATAACTGAATATGATCAGACAGAAAAAAGCAGGCTTGATATGGTGATGAGCTCCTTAAAAGTCCTGGATAGGGTTTTAGAGGCAAAAGACCCTTATACCTTTGGACACACTCGCCGCGTATCAATGATAGCAGAAAAGATTGCCCAGACACTGGGATGGGATGAAAATAGGGTATTGGAACTAAGATTATCTGCTGAGCTGCATGATATAGGAAAGATCCTGATCCCTCTAGAGATATTAAATAAACCCGGCAAACTTTCTAGCCTGGAACTCAAGATGATCCAAGAGCATGTTGAAAAGTGCTATTTTATGCTTAAGGCCCACACATTCCCTTTCCCCTTACCAGAGGCCATATATCAGCATCATGAAAGGCTTGATGGAGGAGGGTATCCGCGCGGATTATCAGGAGAAAAGATCATCCCCGAGGCAAGGATCCTGGCCATCGCTGACGTGCTTGAGGCCATGACATTCCACAGGCCATATAGGGCTGCGTTGGGAATAAAAAAGGCGATGAAAGAATTAAAAGATAACTCCGGCTCTAAATATGATGCCGATATAGTAAATACCGCGATGAAGATCTTGGAAGAAAATAACTACGAGCCCTTCTGGCTAAGCCAAGAAACTGCATATTAATCCTACCTTAAAAATGAAAAGCGATGTCTATTTTGTAAGAACAGATAATACAAAAAATAGAGCCTCTTCCCTATTAAAGCTCCTCCAAGCAATAGACCCTTTCTCGTCATACAAAAAGGATGAATTTATCCCGGTCAAACTTACAATAGGCGATACTAAATGCGTCTATCATGCGAGCCCCGTATTGGTAAAAACCTTAATAAACCAGATAAAGAACAAAAAGGCAAAACCATTTTTATTTGATACAAATGTGATCTATCAGGGTTCCAGACTCAATGCAGTTGATCATCTTACTTTGGCGCAAAACAAAGGATTCTCCCATTCCAGGGTAGGCGCGCCATTTGTAATAGCAGATGGTGTGTTTGGCCAGGATGGGAATGAGTATGACATTGACTCAAAGCATATAAAAAAGATAAAGGTCCCTTCTTTTATCGGCATGCTGGATAATCTCGTGGTGCTATCGCATGTTACATGTCATATATTAGCAGGATATGCAGGCGCTTTAAAAAATGTCGCCATGGGTATGGCATGTAAGCCCACAAAACAGGTGCAGCACTCTTCTCTTAAGCCACATATAGTAGAAAAAAAATGTACCTCATGTGGATGCTGCATAGAGATATGCCCTGCAAAGGCTATCTCTAATAAAAAAAGCCGAGGTCCAGCCTCGGCTTTTTTTATAGATCAGGCGAAGTGCATTGGATGCGGGGAGTGCCTTTGCGTATGTAAATTTGATGCCATATTTATAAACTGGGATGAAGATGAAGGTATATTTGCAAAAAGAATGGCTGAGGTAGCTGTATTTATATTATCCAAGTTCAAAAATAGTTTCTTCATAAACCTTGCCTTTGATATAACAAAGGAATGCGATTGCATATCCACGAAGAACGAAAAGATCATATGTAAAGACATAGGTATTCTTGCCTCAAAAGACATAATAGCGCTTGAGAAGGCAACTATAGACCTCGTTAATAATAAGAATTCACACAATATAACCCTTGAATACGCGCATAAAAAAGGCCTGGGTAACTTAGAATATAATCTCATAAGCTTATGAGCGTCTTTCAAATATTATTCGGAATAAAAGATTCAGATGTAAGGAATACATGTATATTTCTGCCACTTGTGCAAAAAAATGTCCTGGAGTGGCTAGATGTAAAGGATATATCAAAAGGTAAGCTCTATAACTCTGGAAACAGCAAAGACTTTACAGTAATACATACTGGCATGGGCCCTGCACTCTCAGGAGACGCGGTTTTGTATCTTGAGAAAACCAAATGCCAGAACATAATAGTATTTGGCTCCTGCGGCCTGATAAAAGAAGAAAAAGATCTGAATATAGGAAGCCTTGTCACACCTGATAAATGTTACTCTATGGAAAGTTTTACTGACATGCTCGCAGGTGAGAAAAAAGAATATGACCTCTCCTATCCAGACAAAATACTCCTTGAAAAACTCCCAGAGGTAAAAAAAGTAACCTGTGCCACGCTCGGCTCTTTAAAACTCGAAGAAGGATATAGAGACTCGTTTGAAGCAAAAGAGATTCAGGTAGTTGATATGGAGGCCAGCGCTGTATTCTCTGCAGCAAGCCACATTGGGAAAAAAGCTGTAGCGCTATTTTATATAACCGACATCATAAACAAAAAACCTTTTTATAAAGGCCTAAGCGCTACGGATAGATTAGAGCTTTTCTCCTCGATAAAATCCGCGTCTAACATCCTATGCAATCTTATAAAAAAGAATCTGCGAGACTAAAAAAATCTCAAAACCTCGCTACTGACCTTAAAACAAACAAAAAACAGGAAATAACAAGGCTTCTCTATGAGATATCAAAAAGAGAAGATATAGAACCTGATAAGATAGTAAAGAAAATAGCCCCTAAAGACTTTGATCGCGCAAAAAAGGCTCTATTAAAAAGAAGATTTCCTCGCGCGTATCCGTCCCCATTTAAGGCGCATCTTCCGAAGATAAAACTAGATAATAGCTCGATACAAAATACTGAAAAATTTAAATTCTATCCAAAAAACATATTCATAGAAAAATCTGCTAAGGCCTCTACCCTTGCGCATAGATTTAAGAAATCCTTTCCCAAGGCCAAGTCTATAGAGATCAGATCCTTAAAAGATCATCTTAAAGAAAATAGGGGTCTTACGATCTCTGATTATAATAAGAGAAAAGATAATGTTTTTGTCACTCATGAAAACTATGACTTCTTTAAAAAATGTCCGTGCACAAAAAAGGCGATCGAATGCGGTTATCATATATTTAACCTGAGCTTCGGGTGCATGTTTGACTGCACTTACTGCTATCTTCAGGAATATACAAATAGCCCAGGCCTAATATTCCCCGCAAACATTGATAAGTTTTTCAAAAACTTCTCTTCCTATAAAAAATCTGGCATGCGCATAGGTACAGGCGAGTTCTCAGACTCCCTGATGCTCGACCACATAACAGAATATTCTCTTCCTATAATTGAATTTTTTAAAAACCATAAAGACGTAAGATTTGAGTTTAAGACAAAAAGTGTAAATATAGATAATCTTTTAAAGGCAAAACACGCTGGTAATATAGTAGTTGCCTGGTCACTAAACCCGCAGAAAATAATTGACGAGAATGAATTTTTTACGCCTTCTCTTACAGAACGCCTAAAGGCAGTTAAAAAATGCGTTAAAGCAGGCTACAAGGCGTCTTGTCATTTTGATCCAGTGGTCTATTTTAAAGGCTGGGAAAAAGAATATAAAAAAGTAATAGATATGCTATTTGATACTATAAAACCAAAGGACATAGCCTGGATAAGCATCGGTACATTAAGATTTAATCCGAATGTAAAACCAATAATCGAAGCGCGCTTCCCTGAAAACAAGATTCTCGACGAAGAATTAGTGCTGGGGTTTGATAATAAACTAAGATATCCTTATAGCTTAAGACAAGAAATCTACGAATCTATGCTGCGCATGCTGCACAAGCATTCCAAAAAACTCCCCATCTATCTCTGCATGGAAAACAGTTCTATGGTGAGACCTTTATTGCACGCTCAGGTCTAGCAGGGCATTTGTTCTGGCAAATACCGCAGCCTATACATAAATCTGGATCAACATAGGGTTTTAATACTACGCCTGCTATTATCTTAATGGCTTTATTAGGTACGGGGCAGTGTTCTTCGCATACAATGCACTGTGTATCCTTAGACCAGGCAAGGCATTTTGAGCGGTCTACCTTTGCTATGCCAAGTCTTGTTCTTTTTTTCTCTTCAACGCTTAACTTTGGTATAGCGCCTGTTGGACAGACTCCTCCACAGAGAGTACAGGTGTATTCACAATAGCCGATCTCTGGCACAAGATGTGGGGTCCACATACCCTGCAGGCCTGATTCAAAAATAGCTGGCTGGAGACCATTAGTCACACAGACCTTCATGCAATTGCCACAGCGTATACAGCGATCCAGGAACTCTCCTTCTTTTAATGCAGCAGGCGGCCTGATTACTTTTTGTGCTACTGAGCGCATTTTATTTCTGAATCCCAGAGACAAAAAAGAGCCAAGCATCAGGAAAATAAATTCTTTCCTGGAGATGCCTTCTTTATTTTTATTAAACTCTGGCGAGTACCATGTAAACCTGGTTCCATGCGTAGGACAGTCGTATATACAGTCCATGCAGAGTATGCATTCGCCCTTTACATAGCTTAAATCCTTGTTTATAGCTCCCATCCTGCAGTCTTCTTTGCACCTAAGGCAATTCGTGCATTTTTCAACCACACGACTCAATGGAGAAAATCTGGCCACTAAAGAATATATTGCGCCCAGAGGACAGATCGCGCGACACCAAAACCTTTTTGCTATTAACACCGACAAGCATATTAAAACGAAAAATATCAAGATCATGCCTGAATGAGAAAAATAATAGGCGTTGATTCCAAGGATTGAAGATTTTAGTAAACGATAAAAATCATAGAGAGGTGTATAATAATCTGTCTTTATTATAAAAAATCTAAATATCCTATCAAGGCCGAAACTGACGCCTGGAATGAGATTCAGGGAGACAAACCTCGCTGTAATCACTATTGGATCAAAGATCCAGGCGATCTGGATCCCAAGAAAGGAAGATACAGTAATTGCCCCTAATATGTAGAATTTTATAGACCGCGCAGCCTTTTTTTGCAATGCCTTTATTCCGCACAAGTCAATAATCGTACCTAAGGGACAGATCCATCCACAGAAAAACCTGCCAAATACCAGAGTCAGCGCCAGCATAATAACCGCAAATATAACGCCTGGCAGAATTATCCGCTCGCTTATAGAAGTAAATATCATTATCAATGGATTTATCTTAAAGAATGCATCCAGATGTGTCGCGGACCAAAGGATGTATATGAATAATGCGAGAAATAAAAATTGAGAAGATCTTCTAAGAATGACTAATTTTTTCATGTTTCTAATTTTAATATGTCTGCCTTGCTGGTATCGAATTTTCCGAAACCGCGATTTTTTGCTTCTTTGATATAATTAACTGATAGCGGGTCACGGCCCACCAGCTCTGCCGCGTAAGTATCAGCCAGGGTCGGATCTGTACCAACTATTAATGTCTTATAATCTTCCACGTCTTTAAGATTTCCGCCCCTTGGCCCATTCCTGATGAGCACCCTATAGGCATCTATTACTGTTAAATCTGGCTTTATAAAATCAGTAAGATCCACGAGCTTAACCCCTATGTTATTATGCATCACAGCCCTATCTCCACCGCATACGCCCATGAGATTTTTCATTGAAAGAGTCAGGCCTGTAAGGGCATGGTCTTTTAGAATAGGCACATTTATAAAAGTATCGCACTCCAGCGCATCTCTATAAATCGGCCACGCTTCCATAGGGCTTTTATAAGAAAAATGCGCCTTTATGTAATTCCACTCGTCAATAAAATAGACATTTGCGCCTTTATCTCTTGCTGCAGCAGCTATGCCGCTATTCTCATAGCAGAGCTTTGACTCATTGCATGATCTCTCAAATACATTGACCCTTTTCGCGCCTGCTTTAAAAGAGAGTTCCGTGAGCGCAGCAACCACCATTGGATTCGTGTTGCCTGCATACTCAGGGCTCCTATCCCATGCCATATTTGGCTTGATAACAACCTTATCTCCCCTTTTAACAAACCTCTCCATTCCGCCAATGGCCTCAACAGCCTTAACAGTCATTAAATAAGGGTCTTCTCCCTTTGCAACAACAAGATCATGATCAGTCACGATCTTTTTTCCTATCCTGGCATTTTCACCCCTGGCCATTTTTGGAAAAATACCGCTGAACAGGACAGTGCCCATTCCAGCCAAGCACAGTTTCATAAATTGCTTGCGGGATATCTTCTTTTTAATTAAAGACATAAATAGCTTTTCCATGTTATTTCCTCTTTTGTAATATCAATTTATTGTTCAGTGTGTCTATCTGAAAATTAAATTTATTCAAAAAAGACATGCCAAGTAATCCATCCTCTATGTCTCCCTCGGCATCCAGCAAAACCACTGCTCCTACATCCTTG
The DNA here is from genome assembly GCA_030765235.1 of Candidatus Gorgyraea atricola. Lineage (NCBI taxonomy): Bacteria > Pseudomonadati > Candidatus Omnitrophota > Candidatus Gorgyraea > Candidatus Gorgyraea atricola. Next base: position 64,480 of record JAVCCW010000006.1, read on the forward strand.
ACCTCGGAATCCTCGACGCGCACGCTGTCCAGAACTACATGCCGCGCTTCTATCTTGCGGCCATCAGCAAGCTGTACATCAACCTTATCTTTCTCAGCCACATTATCCCTAATTCCTAGCTCTCTTGCTATTCGATCTGACAATACAACAGTAGTCGCGCCGGTATCCAATAAAAGCGATGCCCTGGTCTCATTATTTATAAGCGTATCTACAATTATACGCTGGCTATCTTTAGAAAAACTTACCTCTTTTGGCTCAAGCTCTTCTCTGCGCCGCGTTTCTTCTAATTCTCGTTCTCTCTCTAATCTCTTCGTTTCCTCTACCTCTTTTTGCTTCTTCCATCCATTATGTATAGAATTGACTTCTTCAGGAGTTGAGCGGTCTATTCTATCTATCTCTGTCTTTCTAAATTTTACAGTCCCAAATCCAACATCCAGTTCAACTGAACTTTCAGTCTCTTTTTTTACCAACCCTTCTATGCTGCGGCCATTTTTAAGGTATATGGTGTCAGCAAGAGACTCTGAAACAAGGCCAAAAAGTAAAAAGGAAATAGATATTAAGATCTTAGGATTCATATGTCTATAAATAGAATATCACGAAGCATTGAATTAGCAAGTTGATTTTCATTTCCCAGCATGATAACATAGTAGATATGAAAAATGGAGGTCTATAATGGAATTCTTTGAAGTAATAAAACAAAGAAAAAGCATAAGGGAGTTTTCTGAAAAAGTTGTTGAGAAAGAGCTACTCGAGAAGATAATCGATGCAGGTCGAGTCGCAGCCACAGCAAGGAATGAACAGCCATGGGAATTCGTGATCAGTTCTGATAAAAATATACTCGATAAAATCTGCAGCATGTGTCCGAATGGCCCTTTTATTAAGGACGCACCGCATCTAATAGCAATATTCTCGAAAGAGACAAAATACTATCTTGAAGACTGTTCCGCTGCCACGCAAAATATGCTCCTGGCAATAGAAGCGCTTGGCCTTGGTGGATGCTGGGTCGCAGGAGATAAAAAAGATTATATAGAAGAAATAAGAAAAATCTTTAATATGCCTGAGGGCTATAAGCTGGTAAGTATGATATCCGTCGGATATCCAAAAACCCCTAAGGGCCCAAAAGCAAAAAGAAGCACAAAAGAAGTTTTGCATTGGGAGAAATGGTAAGATGACGGATAATCCATTGTGGAAATTCTTGGATGATACAGGTACGTTTGTTGCGAAAAATCCGCACAAGGTAAGCAGGCTTTATTTTCCGCTTGCCAATGAAAAAGGCCTGCTCTCTTCTATTACGCCTACGCTTCATGGCGATATAAAGATAGATCAAGATACATTCCTCACGCCGCCTGTTTCTACTGAAGATTTGAGCAATTCAAGATACAACCGTAACTTCTGGGTCTACATCAAAGGCTATGGCGCATGGTCAGCTGCTTCAGGTGAGGTAGATAAATCCCTGGTAGAAGCAGGTATGCTGTGGCATAAGATTATCCGCTCTAATAAAAAGATAGGCATAAAGGCAGAATTCACTAATTTTATCCCTGTAGACAAAAACGCTGTAGAGATAATGTCTATAGAGCTCACGAATACATCCTCTAAGAAACTCACTATCACCTCAACAGCTGCCATACCTATATATGCCCGCTCAGCAGATAGGCTACGCGATCACAGACACGCAAGCGTGCTCTTTAACCGCGTCAGGCTGCATAAAAATGGTGTTATTATAAAGCCTACTATGACATTTGATGAAAAGGGACATAAAATAAACTATACATCCTACTTTGTATTGGGTTGTGATAGAAATAGTAATGCGCCTGATAACTCTATTCCTACTATTTCTCAATTTACAGGAGAAGGCGGAAATCTTGATAGACCTGAGCTTGGCAACCGCGTAGGTTGTCAGGGAAAAGAAGCTATAGGCGCAATAAGATTTAAAACCACTACACTCAAACCAGGCAGCTCTAAAAAATATATCATTGTAATGGGCATAGCGCAAAAAGAAAAACCAGAAGCCATATTTAGAAAATTCAATTCAGCCAAAAAAATTGATGCTGCGCTTGCAGCAAATAAAGAGTTCTGGCTCAAAAAGACAAGCTCAATAAGCGCTTCTACTGGAAATAAAGATTTTGATAGGTGGTTAAGATGGGTAATGCTCCAGCCTACCTTGCGTAAGATCTTTGGTTGTTCCTTCCTCCCTGATTTTGACTATGGTAAGGGCGGCAGGGGTTGGCGAGACCTGTGGCAGGACTGTCTTACGCTACTTCTAATAAATCCTTCTGAAGCACGCGATATGCTCGTTAACAACTTCGGAGGTGTGCGACCAGATGGTTCAAATGCTACTATAATAGGAAAAACACAGGGCGAGTTCCTTCCTGACAGGAACGATCTAAAACGTGTATGGATGGACCATGGGATGTGGCCATTCATGACTCTTAATCTATATATAAATCAGACCGGCGATACAAATATCCTCTTTAAAAAAGCGCCATATTTTGAAAGTAAAAAAATAGATAGCGTCATAAATCATGTGCTGCTTCAGCATAAGAGGCCCTTTACAAAGATCGGTAAACATGGAAATTTCCTGCTTGAGGGCGCGGACTGGAATGACGGACTTGATATGGCAGGTGAGCGTGGCGAAAGTGTAGCCTTTACAGCTGCGTACGCAGGCAATCTTACGGAACTTGCTGATTTATTAGAAAAATCGCATCTACTCTCAAAAAGCCGAGGTCCAGCCTCGGCTTTTTTACGTAGAAAAGCCAACTACTTATCTGAACACATACGTAAAAATGAATGGGTGATCACAAAATCTGGCTACAGCTTCTTTAACGGGTATTACGATAACAAGGGAAAACGTGTTGAAGGTGACCACAAAAATGGCGTGCGTATGACCCTGACAGGCCAGGTCTTCCCTATTATGAGCGGCGTTGCAACAGATAAGCAGGTCAAAGAAATCTATAGAAGCGCTAAGAAATATCTCTGGGACAAAAAATTAGGCGGGCTTAGGCTAAACACTGACTTTGGCGGAATATATCCAGACCTTGGCAGGGCATTTGGCTTTGCATACGGCGAAAAGGAAAACGGCTCTTTCTTTAGCCACATGAATGTGATGTTTGCATATGCGCTTTATAAAAGAGGTTTTGTAAAACAGGGTTTTGAGATCTTAAATTCTATTTACAGGATGTGCATGAATACAAGCGCAAGTAAGATCTATCCAGGCCTTCCTGAATATTTCAATTCTGAGGGCCGAGGCATGTATCACTACCTCACTGGCTCTGCAAGCTGGTTCGTGCTTACACTTCTTACCCAGGTCTTTGGAATCCGCGGGGACATGGGAGACCTTTTAATTGACCCAAAACTTACAAAAGAACAATTCGCCAAATCCACAAAGATCTCAATCGAAACCCGCTTCGCTGGCAGGAGAACAAAGGTAAACTACATTAATTCTAAAAAGCTAGATTATGGAAAGTATACAATCAGAAGGATTGTTGTTAATGGCAAGGTTATAACTAAGCCCTTAATAAAAAGAAAAGAATTTCTGAAACTCACTTCTAAAAATTCCTCTAACGCAATTAATGTCTACCTAAGTTAAACTTCCTTATTTCATCCAAGTTTCTTCTTCCTCTTTCCTGCTGTGTAGCTTCCTCAGGATAGCCCATGCTTATGATTATATCGACCTTTTTTCTCTTTGGGATATTTAGAATTTCTTTTACTCTTTTTTCATTGAACCAGCCAAGCCAACAGGTACCTAAACCCTCTTCAGCCGCCTGTAAAATAAAATGTTCGCATGCTATGGCTACATCAACAAGACTAAACTGTATACCTCTAAAATAACCACCAACGCGAGCAATGTACCTGGACCTTTCTGTAACTACTGCAATGAGCGCAGGTGCTTTACTAGCAAAGCTATTTATTGAATAAACCCCAGAAAAAGCGGCCTTACTAATTTTCTCTCTTAGGGCTTCATCGTCCACTATAATGAATGACCAAGGTTGAGAATTACACGCAGAGGGTGCAAGACGCGCTGCCTCAAGACAGCGATCTATAGCCTCTCTGGCTACAGGCCGTGGGGAATATTTCCTGATACTTTTCCTTTTTTTTACAAGCTCTAAAAAACTTGTCATAGCAAGGCAGCTTTTCCTTAGATTAACTTTCTGTAAAGATCCAGGGTGTTTCTCGTCACTATCCTTTTAGTGTAATTCTGCTCTACCATTTGCCTGCCTGTATAGCCGAACCTGTCATGCAGTTCTTTGTTATTAAGGAGTTGGATTATTCTTGAGGCAAGCGCTTCAAAGTCTCTTATGGGCACCACAAAGCCATTGATGCCGTCTTTTATGATCTCTGGCATGCCGCCTGTTTCAGTAACAACCATGGGTTTTGCCGAGGAAAGCGCCTCGAGCATGGTAAGTCCAAAAGGCTCAGATGCTGATGAGGGATAAACGCAGACATCTGAAGCAGCGTATAATTTCGGCATGTCTTTAAGGTCAAAGGAATCTATCAGGACATTTTTTCTCATCTTAAAAAAATCAACTAAGCTTACCATGTAAGCAATATCCTTTTGCTGCGACTGCGCCCAGTCTATAATGTTCTTTGTGCCAGCCAGTATTAAGACGACATTAGGTATCCTCTCCTTTATACGCCTCAGGGCTTTTATGCTGACATCGCACCCTTTGGCAAGCCCCATCCTGGCAGGGTGGAAAATCACTTTTTTACCCTTAAGCTTCGGATATTTCTTGAATATGCTTTCATGTTTTATCTCTGGATTATATAAAGTCTCGTCTATGCCATGATGAATAGTTGTAATTTTTTTGTGCGACACGCCTATGCCAATCAACTCCCTTTTTATGAAATGACTCACTGCTATGATGTGATCCCACTTAATATTCCTCGTTAGGTCTAAAAATAGATTATCATCCCAGACATTGTGCGCGGTCAGGACAATCGGCACGCCAAATTCCTTTGCAAGCCTGGCAATGGTCCTTGTGTGCGGCTTTGAAAAATAATGCATGTTATGGCAGTGGATAATATCCGGTTTACAGCGCTTTAAAAAACCAGTGAACACCTCGCTAATCTCACTCAATAGCCCATTGAGCCCTCTTTTGACAAGCCAATTCAGGTCCATTATAGGCACTCTGTAAATTCCTGCACCTTTATATCTATCAATCGCCCTCGCACCTTCTGCAGAGCCAGTCAAAAGATCTACCTTATGTCCCATCCTGACCATCTCGGGCAAAAGTATAGTAAGATGCGTCTCAACTCCTCCTATTGTCGGAGGAAATCCCCAGTGAAGCTGCGCTATCTTTAAACTCCTTTTCTTACCTACCATAAAAAATTACCTCTTTATTTGGTTCTAATTTATGCGGCTTATTGAATACCATTATCTTCAACCTGTCATTTTTTCTTTTGGAATTAAACCGCAGCGTTACTTTATCATTTCCAACTATTAATCTTAAATTATACCCTTGCCACTTTAAACAAAAAGAAAGCTCTTCCATTTCTTTCGGCAAAGAAGGATTGATAGATAGCGTGTTATTCACTATCCTGGTCCCTGCAAATCCATGAATGGCAGCCTGCCATGTAACGCCTAAAGAAGCCGCGTGCATGCCATCACTGGTATTGCCGTATGCAAGGTTTAGATCCATATTGGCTGCCACATTAAAATACCTGTAAGCAGCTTTGAGATTTCCTATTTCAGCTGCCAGCGCCGCATGCACAGCCGCGCTCAAAGAAGACTTGTGAACAGTACGCTTGAGGTAATAATAAAAATTTTTCTTTTTAATACCCTTACTAAAATTATCTGAAAAAAGATACAAAAGCATCACTACATCTGCCTGCTTTACAAGCTGCGTCTTACCGATGTCTTTTAATTTGATGGTTTTTGGTATATCTGGAATGGGATTTTTATTAATATTCTTAAGAACAACTTTCTTTTTTCTGAAAAACCCGTCAAACTGCTCTATAAGGCCGTCTTTCTTTATATTGAAATATATCTTGGGAAGGATAGCTTTCCATGCCTTGACTTCGCTAATTTTTAAATTTATTTTTTTCGAAAGCTGCTGAAACTCTCGAGGATAAAATCGCCTCATCCTCTGACACATCCCATGGCCCAGCAAGATATTAAATCTAGCTATATAATTAGTGTATGCATTATTATCCACATCTTCATGAAATTCATCCGGCCCTATTACATGCTTGATTTCGAATCTTTTAAGTTTGGCATTATATTCAGCCCTTGATGCCCAGAATCTCGCAGCCTCAAAAATCATCTCAAAACCGCAGCGCAGCATAAAATTTTCATCGCGCGTGGCAGTGTAATATTGGTAAATCGCAAATACTATATCAGCAGTAATATGGTGTTCCATCTCGTGAGTGCGTATCTGAATAAGTGAACCGTCAAAGTTCTTTGCCCATGCAGGCGTTGTTTCATCTCCTGTGCCGGCTGACTCCCACGGGAACATCGCGCCTTTATAGCCGCGGCTTTCAGCTATCTGGCGCGCCTTACACAGCCTGTTGTACCTGTAAAGCAACATGTTCTTAGCGGCCTTTGGCCTGTTATAAATAAAAAACGGCAGTATGAATATCTCTGCGTCCCAGAAAATATGACCGCGGTAGCCCTCGCCGCTAAGTGTCTTTGCGCCTATGCTGGATTCGCCGTTACCCTCTCTTCCGCAGATCAATAAATGATAGATGTTAAAACGAAGCGCCTTTTCTGCTTCCTTGTCGCCTTTTATCTTTATCTCTGACGCAGCCCATAATTTATCCCATCTTGCAACATGTTCTTCGAGTATGCGTTCAAAACCCAGATTTACGCTTTTCTTTAGAAAACTTTTAACAACACCTTTTAAGCTAGCCTTCTTTTTATCCTCAGCAGTAAAGATAGAAAAGATGCTTGTGAGGCAAAGAGTCTCATTCTTCTTTAACTTTACCTGAGTAGTAACATCCTTGGCAAAACGCTTGTCTCCATTTTTTTCCACGATAAGGGATTTTCCGTATGCTACGAGAATATTTTTCTCCAGGGTCCTGACTGATAGATACTCGCCTGTGTCAAACCGCGAAACATTCTCTATCCTGAAATGTTTCTTGTTCCCTTCTGTCAAAAAACCCACATTTGTAACAGATAGATCTAAGAGATTTTCTACTGTAAGAGTAGTGCCCTCGTCCATAGGCGTAATGCAGACCTGCATGGCAATGATGTGTCTGTTGCGCATGCTAATAAATCTAAGGGACTGGTAGTCGAATCTTTTCTTGTGGCTGTTTCGAAATACTGTATGACGCATTATCAAGCCATGACGCATGTCCAAAGCCCTTTCATGCTCTAAAATATCCATAGTGCCTGCGCCAATAAGTTCACCACCAGAAATGATCCTGAGATTAACAGGATTGGGTAGATTTACCAGTTCTGGCACCTGCGCGCCTGTCTTATCATACAAACCAGCTATGTATGTGCCTGGCCTTGCATCAAACGGCATTTCTTCTAATATGCCGCGGCTTCCTATAAAGCCGTTTCCCAGCGCGAATTGGCTTTCCCTGGAAGATTGGAGCTTTCTATCCCACTTATCTTCCTTAAGCAACCACTCGTCACTGGACCTGTATTTAGCAAAATGGTCTTTCAAAATAGTTCCTTTATTTTTTCAATAGTTACCTCACCCAAATCACCCACAACTAAATCCGCCTTTTTCAACCGCTCAGGTTTTCCATACCTGTCAATCCCCACGCATTTCATTCCAGCCCTTTTAGCTGCCTCTACGCCCAAGACAGCGTCCTCAAAAACAACGCATCCAGATGGCTCCACAGCCATCCTCTCTGCAGACATAAGAAACATCTGCGGATCAGGCTTTCCTTTTGTAACATCGTTGCCAGTAAGGATCTCATCAAAAAGATCTATTAGCTTCACCTTCTTAAGTATAGGGAGGCAATTTTTGCTCGAAGATATTACGCCCCTTTTCATATTTTCTTTTTTAAGCGCCTTTACCAGATTCACTGTGGTCTCATAGACAGGGATCTCTTCGCTCTCAAGATATTCTAAAAAATAAACCTGCTTCTTATCAGCTGCCTTTTTTAATTCATCGTCACTTAAATCAGTCAAAATAGCCCTTGCCCCGTCATTGCGGAGAATGCCGTCCACCTTTTCCTTATAATCCTTGAAACTAAAATCCTTTCCGTATTCAGCAAACATCTTCTTCCATGCCCTAAAATGAAGCGGCACAGTGTTTACAATCACGCCATCAAGGTCAAAGATCGCAGCCTTCATAATTATTTCTCCTTGCTTAATTGAGATGTGCAAAGAGGACATCTCGTTGCCTTAATTGATATGCTTGAAAAACAATAGGGGCAGGATTTTTGCGTTGGCACTATTGATCCAGTATCTTCCTTTCGCCGCAGATTATTTATCTGTTTAACCAATATAAATACACATATTGCCGCTACTAGAAAAGAGATGACATTGTTTATAAAAACGCCATAATTTATTGTTGCTGCGCCTTGGGCCTTTGCCTCTGCCAGTGAATTATAAACCCCTCCTGAGAGATTTATATATAAATTTGAAAAATCTAACTTGCCCGTAATAAGTCCTATGGGGGGCATTATTATGTCTGCCACGAATGAGCTTACTATCTTTCCAAAGGCCGCGCCAATAAGGATACCTACAGCCATATCTATTACATTGCCGCGCACTGCAAATTCTTTAAACTCCTGTATTATCTTCATCTTAATCTCCCCTTGTAATGCATCCTATCATAAACGTGGCTTTTTTGACATAGTCTGGCAGGTTGTCGAGTCCTTTATCTGCTATTTCCCTAAGAATAGGCGCGACCTGCATGCTGTATCTGCTGGAAATGCCTACAGGGTCAAGGCCTGGCCAGCCCCAGCAAGAGGCATGGATTACGCCATCGACCTCGTAAGAGATATTGTCTAGATAGGTAGGGTGCATGGTCTCTATGGGAGATTGGCCTGGCGGATTTGAAACTAGATCTAATATTAAAGCGCCTTTTTGAAAAAGCTTCAGCATGTCGCGAGTAACCAGAAGCTCCTTGCCTCGCCTCTCCATTGGCCAGTTTATCGCATTGACTAAAATGTCTGTACCAGGAATATGTTTTTGCATTTCTTTAAAATCTTTTTTATTCAAGATCTCGACCTTTGCAAATTTTCTTGCGGCGCACTGGATCGCGCCAAATGCAAGACTTCCATAACCCATGACCTTAACAACGCATCCTGAAGGTTCTTTACCTCGAAGTCGGAATCCCTCTTCCATAGCAATATAACCTGACTCGTGCAGTGCTTCTATCTTACGATTTCCGAACGAGTCTTTTATCCCCTCCATTGCAATACCTGTTATCTTATATTTCTTCAGCAAATCCCTTAAGCTAGGATTGCCCGGCAGATGTAGCATGCTCATTATGGCTGAGCCAGGCTTCATCATCTTAAGTTCTTCTTCATTTGGCTCTTTAAGCCGCACGACTAATGAGCAGGAATAGACCTTTTTAGCATCAACTATCTTTGCGCCGATCTTTTCATAAGCGCTATCTTCCACACCTATGCCCTTACCTGCGCCTTTTTCAACAAACGCATCATGATTGGACGCAATCTCTTTTAATTCATCCGGCCTTAAGATCACCCTTTTTTCATTGGGCCTATTTTCTGCTGCTATTCCTATATTCATTTACTACTCCACATCTGCGTAAAAGAATTTTTTGCCTTCGAAATTTTTAAATACATATCTTTTGCCTGTATGTTTGATGACATATTTCGGGAGCAAGGGCGTTTTACCTCCTCCATGTTTTAAATCAACTATAAGATGGGGAATTGCCAGGCCAGAGGTATGGCCTATTAATTTCCGCATGATCTTTTTAGCCTTACTTATACTTACACGAAAATGATACGTACCCTTAACCGCATCAGGAAGATAAAGGTAATATGGTCTTACCCTTATTGTCAAAAGTTCTTCGAATAGCCTCTTTAGCGTCTTTGCATCATCATTTACCCCACGCATAAGAACTGTCTGATTCCCCATCACAACACCTGCGTCAGCCAGCATATTGCACGCCTTTCTGCTTTCCCTGGTTATCTCATAATGATGATTGAAATGCGTATTTAGATAAATGGGCTGGTATTTTTTAAGGATATCACACAGCTTAGGCGTTATCCTCTGGGGCAATACACAAGGCGTACGGCTGTCTATCCTGACAATCTGCACATGTTTTATCCTTTTAAGCTCCTTAAGGTAATACTCTATCATATCATCTGAGATAAGAAGCGGGTCGCCTCCTGATATAATAACATCTCTTATGTATTTACGCCTTTTTATATAAGACCATGTCTTTTTAAAATCCTCTTTTCTTGCAACCTTATCCTTTAGGCCCATATTTCTCTTTCTAGTGCAGAAACGACAATATCCCGCGCACATATTTGACACTACCACAAGCACGCGGTCTCTGTATCTATGGACCAGGCCTTCGAAGGGTGTGAACCTGTCTTCCATGAGAGGATCTTTTCTGCCCAGTTTCTGAATAATCTCTATTGTATCAGGAATACACTGTTTCCAGATCGGCCCGCCATGTTTTCTAATAAGGCTAAGATAATATGGATTTATTCCAAGGGTATATTTTTTAGCGACTTTCTTTACCCTTTTTTTGTCTATATTTACGTATTTACTGAGTGTCTCAACATCGGTTATGGTATTAGAAAGAATCTTTTGCCATTTTTCCATGGATATTCCTTTCCTCGGTGGATTTAAGATAAGATCTTTTCTAGCTGATCAAGATTTATAAACGTACCGTATTTTTTAAGGAGGGTCAATTTTTCTTCTGTCTCTTTTATCTTTTCCTTGGACTCGTATTCATAGGTATGACCAAGTACAGAAACTACTATATTGTCTCTATTGTCCACAGATCTACCCTTTAAATCAAGGGCTATCTTTTCGAGCTCTGTTATGTCAGATTTTTCAAAATAGAGATACTTACCATTTGAAACGCCAACAGGGATCTCCCAAACCCTAGAATCTCCCGGTTTACAATGATTATCATAGCTCATCCTATACTGTTGCCTGGGCGTGCCCCTCCAATCAGCTATTAAAACGTCACCGTGTTTTAAAAACCTCTCGGGTTCGCATGAAAAATCAAAATAAATCTCGTTCTGCTCCAGGATTCTTACTATCTTGTTTGAAAATCCTAAAAATCCGCTCCTGTAACACCTGGTATCCAGGCCAGCCTTCCTAAATGCCTGGGCGCGTTCGCTGATCACCTTCTCCATCCTGGAGCCATCATGGTAATAATAATCTTTATAAGAATCGTCTTCGTGACAGTGAAGCCCTGTATCTCCGCCAAATCTTACAAGTTCTTTCCAAAGCTTACGAAATGATTTCTCAAGAAAAAAATCCCGGCAAAGGGGCGAGGTATGGACAAAGTGGATAAATCGGCCTTGGAGCACGCGATTTGCAAGATCTACCTCACGCTGGACGAGATCCAGCAAAACCCCTTCCTTAGGCAATCTCTCACGATCACTCAATTTAACCTCAAAATACTCTCCCCAATCCCCATCTATAGTATATATAAAGTACAGCATGCCTATATTCTAACTGAATATCTCTCTTTATTCAAGACTAATACCCGTAAAGGCTCAGCATTGACTATACTTTATTGTCCTGATAAGGTACAATACTTGTATGATTTACGATGCGTTTCAGAAAAAGGCTATTGATTATATCAAGGATGGGCATTCGGTTATAGTGTCTGCGCCCACAGGGGCGGGAAAGACTGTAATTGCTGAATATATCATACTTGATTGTCTCAAAAAAGGTACCAAGGTAATCTATACCGCTCCTATAAAGGCCCTTTCCAATCAGAAATTCCGCGACTTTCAGGAGATATTCCCTGACAAAACAGGCATACTAACAGGCGACGTGTCTATCAATCCCAACGCGAGCGTCCTTATCATGACCACAGAGATATTCCGCAACAAAGTGCTTGAAGAAGGGTCTAATGTAGGTGATTACTCCTGGATCATATTTGACGAAGTGCACTACCTTGATGATTACCAGCGTGGAAGCGTGTGGGAGGAATCCCTGATCTTCCTGCCGCAGCACATGAAGATGCTCGCGCTCTCAGCCACGATACCGAATATAGATGAATTGGCGTTATGGCTCAAATCCATACACAAGCTGCCTATAAAAGTAGTAAAGGAAAGTGCGAGGCCAGTGCCGCTTCACTTTTTCTACCAGATACAGGGCCAGATAGTTGATAATATCCATAAAGTGAGAAACATAGGATACAAAAGAGGGGGCAATAGCTATGACCATAGAAGATCTCACTTCAGACATAAACATTTCAAGCCAAACAGGCCCACCTCGCTCATAAAGCATCTTCACGAAAATAATAAACTCCCGTGCATATATTTTGCCTTTGGCAGGCGTAGATGTGAAGCTCTCGCGAATGAGATGACAAACTTTGATTTTTTAAACCACGAAGAAAAAACTAGTATAATAAGTCTTTATAATAAACTATGTGAAAGATTTGAGATCGCGAATGATAAAAGCGCTCAGCTTCTCCTTCCTCTTATTGAAAAAGGCACTGTATATCATCACGCGGGAATGCTGCCCACACTAAAAGAGGTGGTGGAGCGACTTTTTACGTCGAAACTCATAAAGGCCATATTTACCACGGAAACCTTTGCGCTCGGGATCAATATGCCTGCCAGGACAGTGATCTTTGACGAGCTAAGAAAATTTTATGGTAAATCCTTTGGCACACTTAAAACGCGAGATTTTTTTCAGATGGCTGGCAGGGCTGGCAGGCGTGGCATAGATACGGAAGGGTTTGTGTATAGCCGCGTAAATCCGAATTACACATCATTCCCAGAACTCCATAAGGTAATTTATGGCGCACCTGAAAAGGTCTTTTCTAGATTTAACGCGTCATACGGCACCATCCTTAACCTGTATGACAAATACGGGGAAAAGTTGTATGACGTATATCCTCTTTCCTTCCACTGCTTCCAGGCAAAGCAAAAGTTCAAGCAAAGGGCCATAGATCTATTGCGCGCAAAGGTAAAGATCCTGAAAGAACTCGGCTATATCAGGAAAAATCAGATCTCTGAAAAAGGCATGTTTGCGTCCAATATCTATGGATATGAGCTATCGCTTGGTGAGCTCTATGAAAAAGGGATTTTACAGAATCTAAACGAGATAGAGCTGGGTATCCTAACCACTGCGCTTGTATTTGAACCAAGAAAATCCAGCACCTTGCCCAGCATCAGTAAACCCGCAAGGTCTTTACAAAATACCACGGATAATCTTACCAGTAATATCCAAAAAATAGAAAAAAAGCTAAAGATAAAGCCTTTCAGTAAGACCTATTATTACCACTTCTCCCCTTGCATCGAGGCCTGGATGAAACAGGAACCTTTCGACAGGCTCTTGCGCTATACAGACGCTGACGAAGGCGAGATCATCAGAAATTTCCGCATGTCTGTCCAGATCCTACGTGAAATCCTCGACACCCCCACTTCCCAAGACTTCAAGGACAGGGTAAAAAAGACCATCTACCTGATTAATCGGGATATAATCGACGCAGAAAGGCAACTAAGAAGCTAAAGTAGACAAATCTGTCACTGACTGTTTTGTCTACTTTAGAGATTAGTGGAAGCGACGGCGTTCGGCTAGGAGGATTATGTTCTTTAGCTCGTCGGTGTTGCGGGCTTCGAACCACTTTTTGTCAAAGTCTGCGCCTTCTGTGATCTGGGCGATCGCGGCAAGGACCTTTAGGTGGAGGTTTCGCTCGTCTTGGGAGCCGATGAGGATAAATATTATGTGGGCAAGTTTATCGCCAGGGAATATAATGCCTGCCTTTGCCCTGACTAACATAATCTTAAAAATATTCTTTCCTTGAACAACTATGTGCGGGATCGCCAGGCCTTTTCTAAGAACAGTACTTGACTCCTTTTCTCTCTCTATAAACTTCTCCACCAGTTCCTGCGGATGTATATTTAAGTCCTTTGCCAAGTCCTCTGAGACCTTTTTGAAAAAATATTCCATGTCATGAGGCTCTTCTATGTCCAAGACCTTGCTATCTTCTATCATCTTGTGGAACCTGTCTTCTGTGACCTTGTCACGCTGGATAACTATATCCTTTAACTCAGTTAAAAGATTATCTGAGGCAAAATCCTTGTCTTTGGCCACCAGATTTTCCAGCATATATATAAGCGCTGAATCCCTGCCAGCTTCTTTCTGGCCATAGATTTTGTACCAGGCAAATCCCAGCAGGAGAAAAAGCATTGTCAGAAAAAGAATATTCGCTCCCATCTCGATCAAAAGAAAAAGGCCTCCTATTATTCCTAAGACCTGGATGTATGGATAAAAAGGAGAACGAAATTTCGGCTTGTAGCTTACGATCTTACTTTCTCTGAATAAGATCACAGTAAGATTAGCAAATATATAAAGGAGAATCAGGATGCTGGACGCGATCTTGACCAAAAGTTCTAACCTTAAAAATAAAAGCGCCAGGATCATAAAAAAGCCTGTGAATAAAATCGCTACGTATGGCACTTTTCTTTTTTGATTTATCTTTTGAAAATAATGAGGGAGTAGCTTATCCCTGCTCATGCCAAGAGGATATCTCGACGCTGTCATAAGGCCTGAATTCGCGGTGGAGACAAATGCAAAAAAAGCGGCAACGCTTATTAATATCTTTAAAACATTACCACCAAAAACACCCGCGCCCTCAGATATGGGAATCAGTGTCCCCTTTAAAACATCCGGATTCAGGACTCCTATGGTCACAAAGATCACCAGTGTGTAAACAATAGAAGTGACTATGATAGAAAGTATCATGCCTAGAGGTAAATTCTTGCCTGGATTCTCTACCTCTTCAGCCAGCGCGGCCACCTTAGTCAGGCCGCCGTAAGATATAAAGACAAAGCTCGCTGTTGCAAAAATAGATCCCACACCTTTGGCAAAAAATGGAGAAAAATTCATTGGATTTACTGTCTTTGCGCCCCAGATAACATAAAGAGTAAGGATGCCCAAAAGCCCTGCAACCAGAAATACCTGGAACCTGCCTGCCTCTTTTACGCCCAAAAGATTCAGCACGATAAAAAATAAACAGCACATGACAGCGATTATATTTAAAGGTATATTTGTTACTAAACTTAGATACGCGCCCATGCCTACCAGAGCGAACGTGCCTTTAAGACTCAAGGAAAACCATGAGCTAAAACCAGCCACTGTTCCTAAAAGCGGGCCAAACCCGCGCATTATATAAAAATAATCGCCGCCTGCCTTGGGCATGGCTGTTATGAGCTCTGCCTTGCTCAAGAGAGTCGGGATACATAAAACTCCAGCTATTATATAGGAGATGATCACTGCTGGCCCTGCCTTGGCAAAGGCCAGGCCAGGAAGGATAAATAGACCCGAGGAAATCATAGCCCCTGTAGCCACGCAGAATATATCGATTAACTTGAGCTCTTTCTTCAAACCCTGCTTCATACCAAATATTATAATGGTGAAAATAACAATTGCAATTCTTTATTTGATAGTTTACAATCCCCTTATGCAGAAAAAGGCACTCATTACCTCCTGCCGGTTACTCTTTGTAATAGGATGTGTCTATCTATTCCTGGTTTCTATTGGCCTTATGGGCATAGCCTTTAAAGGTTTTGGCAAGGAATTTGCTGAAAATCTCATACGCGCCACCTCAAATCCATTCGTAGGCCTATTTATAGGTATCCTGGCAACAAGTATAATGCAGTCTTCATCCACGACCACTTCTATCCTGGTAGGCATGGTAGCTTCTGGAACGCTCACTGTCACTAACGCCATCCCTATTGTCATGGGAGCCAACATAGGAACCACGATAACTAATACACTTGTGGCCCTGGCTCATGTGACACGACGCGAAGAATTCAGGCGCGCGATAACAGGGGCAACACTGCATGACTTTTTTAAACTTCTATGCGTATCCATCCTGTTCCCTCTTGAAATAGCAACAGGCTTTATAGAAAAAATAGCGACCAAGCTGGCTGTTTCATTCTCTAATGTCGGTGGTGTAAAATTTACAAGCCCTGTAAAAGCAGCTACAAAACCAGTCATAGATCTTATAAAAGACAGCCTTACAAAATTACACATCCCGGAAAATATAGTATATATATTACTATTAACGATCTCTGTGGCGCTCCTTTTTTTCTGCCTCTATTTTATTGTACGGATGATGAAATCCCTTGTTATAGGGCGAGTGGAGATTGTTTTTAATAATGTCTTTGGTAAAAGCGCGATTTTGGGGATCCTGGCTGGGCTTATTTTTACTGCCATAATACAGAGTAGCTCTATTACTACTTCTCTAATGGTCCCTCTAGTCGCGTCTGGCATTCTGACAGTAGAAACTATTTACCCTATTATTATGGGCGCGAATATCGGTACTACAGTCACCGCGATACTTGCTTCACTTGCCACAGGTAACATTCTCGCTATATCTGTCGCATTTTCTCATCTTGTCTTTAACCTGATATGTGTCCTCTTTGTATATCCTGTGCCTGTATTAAGAAACATACCTATAAAGTTATCAAAGTGGATGGGTAATCTCGCTTTCAAGAAACGAAGATACGCGATAATATATACATTATCTGTTTACTTCCTGATTCCAGGGCTATTGATATTTATCTCAAGGTTTTTTAAATAAGGAGGCTCAAAATGTTTAAAAATCTATTACAATTCTGGAAAGGCAAAGACTTTTTAACCGAGGTGCTGGAAGAATTTAAAGGCATGCTGGACGATACACATAAGATGTTCGAGTCTGTCTGCAGCAAGCTCATCTACAACAAAGAAGAGCCTGGCCTTAAAAACAGGATATATGACATTGACAGGAGAGTAAATGAACTGCAAAAGAATATCAGAAAAAGGATAGTTGAGCACCTTTCCCTTCAGCCTTCTGTTGATATGTCGACAAGCCTTATATTGATGAGCGTAGTAAAAGACGCTGAAAGATTAGGGGATTACGCCAAAAATCTTTTCGAAGTAATAGGCCTTCTTGAAAAACCAATAAATAAGGATGCCTACGTAAGATTATTTAATCACACTGAGAAGGAAATACTTGAATTATTTAATAAGGCAAAGGCGGCCTTTATGGAATCGGATGAGGAAGAAGCCAGGAAATCATGGGAATTTGAAACCAGGATAAAAAAATGCTGCAATGAAGTAGTGGAAAAGGCAGCTAGGAGTAAATTAAGCGTAAACGAGGCCGTGTGTTTTGCTTTGATGGCAAGGCATTTTAAGCGTATAGCAGCTCACCTGACTAATATAGCGACCTCTGTAATAGTCCCTCTTTCTGAACTGGACTATTTTGACGAAAAAAGAAGGGATGAAAAATGAATAACCTGTTCCTGACGCCGCTTGAGATATCAAAGACCATACGTAATATTGGAGAGAAAAAAGCGAGCGAAACAATATTTGAGTTATTCATCTTTGGTATTCTCGCAGGGATCTATATCTCGTTTGGCGCGAGTGTCGCAACGAGTGTATTAAGCGGGGGTACGCTGGACCCGGGCGTGGCAAAATTTCTGGCAGGGAGCGTGTTTAGCGTCGGGCTCATGCTGGTGTTGATCCTTGGCTCAGAACTCTTTACTGGTAATATACTCATGACTATAGGGCTTATCTACAGGAAATATTCCTTTATGAAGGTCCTGCGCAGCTGGCTGGTCGTATACTTGGGAAATCTGTTGGGTGCTGTGCTTATTGGCTGGCTGGTATATAAAGCTGGGTTACTTGGTAGCGCTGGAGACCTTACATCAACAGGGGAAGTTGCTGTAAAAATAGCTGAGGGAAAAATGCAACTGACTTTCACAGAGGCGCTATGCCGGGGAATATTGTGTAATATGCTTGTGTGTCTAGCAGTAATTATGTCTATTGCTTCAAGGACAGTTACAGGTAAGATCTTCGGGATCTACTTCCCTATCATGGTATTTGTGGCATCAGGCTATGAGCATTCTGTTGCCAATATGTATTTTCTGCCAGCAGCCCTTATGGTAAAGGGTGAATTCGCATCAGAGTTCCTTACTATCTTCAACAACCTGATCCCAGTAACAATCGGAAATATCATAGGAGGGCTTTTGATCGTCCTCCTGCATCCAAAGGTCGAGGAAAAAATCGCCCGCCTGATCCTGAGGAAGAAATAACCTTACATGGATTTGATGGCTTCTTGGATCAAAGGAAGAATGGCCTCTGTTTCTTCTTTTGTCATTCTGCCTAATTTAGTAAACCTGAATTCGCCTTCCATGTTTCTATTTTCTCTGTTGATCTGAAGTTTTTTGGCGCCTTTGTTATAGGAATGCACGCTTACTGTCAAGCGCAGCGCTTCTGTTTCCCATGATTTTGAAAATAACGTCTCGTCCAACGAGCTGTCGTAAGGCATTTTTACCCCTCCTATTTTTTTAACAACCTGTTTATTCTCTCTACTAACGGCTGGAACTTATCTCCCTTTCTTACAACTATATGACCTTTTCCCTTGCCCTTTATATGGCCATCCAACTCATCCACTATCCTGTCAAAAGGCCCTATTATTCTGTGAGATATCTTGTAGGCCAGCAATAAAATAATCGCTATAGAAAGCGGCGCTGCATATAATAAAATGGAACTGACCTTTTCTGATGCAGGGATGATGTTATAGGCAATAGCCTCTGGAATCGCTATCTGCTCTGCTGTAACACCGAAGATCAGATAATAAAGAGAGATGGTGGCTATGCCAGTCGGTATTATGGCCGCAGCAACCACAAGCAGAAAAATTTCCCTGTGCAGCTTATTGGCGAAATTCTTTCTTCTTTTATTATTTTTATTCATCTTTATACCCCACTTTTATGTCTTTATACAATGCCTCAGCAGTGGACAATGTATTATCCGTATCAGTCATGAGGGCAATTGCCCCAACATTCCCAAAAGGGGCCTTGCCAAACGCCTTTTTATAGTCTTCGTAGATATTGCGGCGCTCAAACACCCATTGATCCATGTTTCCTGCGCCTGATTCAACTACAATAAGCTTGATATTCTTAAAATATGGGCTTGTCATTACTGTACCCTCTGGTAAATGCTCATCCCATATATATTCAATGCTCTTCGTTCTCCTGAAATTCAGGCTCGGAAATATGACATAGACCCTCGCGGCATAATCATCCTTTTCTATCCATCCGCTTTTCTCAGTAGCCATGCCAGATCCTTTTTTCTCAGGAAACTTCACTACCTTCCACTGCCAGCTTATCATGGGAAGTGTTTTAGGACTAAAACCTATCCTATAAAATAGGCCCGAGCAGGCCTGGTCGCTCCTGGCTGAAAGATATCCATCTTTTAGCCCTTCTTCCACTGAATACAGGACCTTGTTCTTAAATACCTTTTCCTGCCATTCTTTAAGCGCGCTCTTTTCATCAAAAATAAACCACTTGGGCAAATTGCCAGCATTGGCATAATATATCAATACTAACGATAGGACAAATATAAAAATATAGATTCCCTTACCTTTTTTCATATCTCCCTATTCCGCAGTGTTGAAATAGTCCAGGTAGTCGCTGTCTGGGCTAAAGATGATCATTGTGTCGCTGTCTATAGTGTTTTTGTAAGTCTCGAGTGTCTTTAAAAAGGAGTAGAACTCTGAGTCTTTATTATAGGCGTCCGCGTAGATCGCTATTGCGCTTGCATCGCCCTTTCCCTTTATCTCTTCTGCTGTCTTGTATGCCTCTGAGCGGATCTGCTTCAGCTCTTTCTGCATCTGGCCTTCTATCTCTCTTTTTTTGCCCTGGCCCTCTGAGCGAAATCTCTCAGCTGCCCTTTTTCTTTCAGATATCATCCTCTCATAAACCTTGTCGCGCACATCACTTACATAGTTTATCCTCTTTATCCTTACGTCCACAAGCTCTATGCCATACTGCGGCATTATCTCACTAGCCTGCTCCAGTATTCCGCGTGTAATACCATCCCTGCCAACCTTTATTGTCTCAAGCGCCTCGTCAGATGCCTTTATCTCATCCTGCTCGCCGGTCTGCAGCCTTTC
This sequence comes from Candidatus Gorgyraea atricola, assembly GCA_030765235.1. Taxonomy (NCBI): domain Bacteria; kingdom Pseudomonadati; phylum Candidatus Omnitrophota; genus Candidatus Gorgyraea; species Candidatus Gorgyraea atricola. Next base: position 84,492 of record JAVCCW010000006.1, read on the forward strand.
TATCAAGCTATTTGAATTGCGCACGATCTCAACAAGGTCGTGGCTTGTGATATAATCCCTTGTCGCGGAATCCACTATATCGTCCAATCTTGCGTGCGCACCGACTTCACTTGTCACTGACTGCATAAATTTAAGGGAATCCACTATCTTCCATCGCGCTGTTGTATCCACCCATATGTATCTCTTATCCTTAGTAGGGATCTGGTTCGGGTTACCATCCCACTGAAGAATGCGTTTTTCAAAATAATTTGCCTGCTGGATAAAAGGTACTTTAAAATGAAGCCCTGCCACTATAATAGGTTCTCCTATTGGCTCTCCGAACTGTGTAATGACCACCTGCTGTGTTTCATCAATCGTATAAATTGCTCCGCTCAAGAAAAAAAGCACCACCATTACTAAGATACCTATTGCAATATTTATCGCTGGTTTCATTGTACACCTCCGGCCCTATTTAATTTAAGAAGAGGTAAGATGCTGTTAGATGATGTATCCATGATGTATTTCTGTCCTGCCTTTGGCAATACCTCATTCATTGTCTCTAGATATAATCTTTTACGCGTGACTTCTTTTGCCTCCTTATACGCATTCCACGTATCTATGAATCTCGCTGCATCTCCTTTTGCCGCGTTTATTCTCTTGAGCGCATAGCCTTCAGACTCTTTAATGGTCTTTTCTGCCTGGCCCTTTGCAGCAGGGATAGCCTTGTTGTACGCCTCCCAGGCCTGGTTTATCATCTTTTCCTTTTCCTGCTTTGCCTCGTTCACTGCATTAAAGGATGGCTTTACCTCGTCAGGAGGATTTACGTCTTGTAGCTTCACTGTTACAACCTTAATACCGCTATCGTAAGAATCAAGTATCTCCTGCAGCTTATCCTGTACTTTCTGATTTATCTCTACCCTGCGCGTGGTGAGGACCTCGCTTACTGAATCATCGCCCACTGTCTGCCTCATCACTGCCTCAGAGATATTCTGCAGTGTTTCCCGCGGATCTCTTATATTAAATAAAAGTTTTACAGGGTCCTTTATCTTAAACTGCACTATCCACTCGACCACCAGGACATTCAGATCTCCTGTAAGCATAAGCGACTCGTCAAAATATTCCCTTGAGGAAAACTGCGTCTTTATGCCTGACTTCAAGGTCCTGAAACCAAATTCTTCCTTAAATATATATTTCACCTTGACCTTGTTGGCCTTTTCTACGCCCATTGGGATCTTAAAATGAAGGCCAGGATTTGTGGTGCGCGCATATTTTCCAAATCTCCTTATGACGCCCACCTCATCAGGCCCGACTGAATAAAGTCCTGAAAATATAAACATCAGGACCAAAAACCCTCCCACTGCAGGAAACACATACTTCCTTATATCAGGCATCCCTGCCACAGGCCTAACCTTCTTCCCGCCTCCCAACAATTCGTCGGGTGTGTTGAAATCCATAACTACCTCCTTTTTTAAATCGCGGAACTTATGCGATTTCTTATTCTAACGCTAAAGCGAGGAAAATGCAATGATAATAAAATTTCCCGAAAAATTTTTATTTTTTTCATTTTCTCTTTGCAAAACAAAAAAGTATGTTATACTAAAAAATAGAAACAGAAAAAATTTTTAATAATGAAAGGGGACTTCTATGAAATTTAATGGCAAGCTTTTGATTATTGGGTGCGGGTCTGTGTCACAATGCGCCATTCCTATAGTATTAAAACTTATCGACATGCCGGCAAAAAATGTTACCATAATGGATTTTGTCGATAATCGCGGTCGTGTAAAAGATTCTCTGGATAAAGGCGTGAATTATATCATGGACAGAGTAACGTCTGAAAACTACCGAGAGCTCCTCGCAAAATACGCCGGCCCGGGCGACATGATCATAGACCTCGCATGGAACATCGATTGCGTAAGCATTGTCCAATGGTGCCGCGAGAATCAAGTCTTATACGTAAACACCTCTGTCGAGGAATGGGATCCCTATAAAGATATGGAAAGAAATGATCCGGCAAAGTATACGCTTTACTCCAGACACATGGAACTTCGCAATAAAATCACCGGGTGGAATGACAGAGGCACGATCACTGCTATTGTAGATCATGGCGCAAATCCAGGGCTTGTATCGCATTTTACAAAAAACGCGCTTCTGGGTATCACTGAAAAGATCCTGAAAGAAACACCAAAAGATCCAAGAAAAAAAGAATTAGAAAAAGCTCTCGAGGATAAAAATTTTGCAAAGCTGGCGCAGACTACAGGCGTTAAGACGATCCACATAAGCGAACGCGACACGCAGATCACTAATAAACCAAAAGAAGTAAATGAGTTTGTCAACACATGGAGCATTGAAGGATTTTTCGAAGAAGGTGTTGCGCCTGCAGAGCTTGGCTGGGGAACGCATGAGCATTATGTCCCTAAAAAGGCCTTCTTCCACAAGGTAGGTCCACAAAATCAGATTTGCCTTGGCACTATCGGCATGAAGACATGGGTGAGGTCATGGGTGCCATGCGGCGAGATAACAGGAATGGTAATCCGTCACGGAGAAGCATTCAGCATCTCGGACCGACTCACTGTGTGGGACAATGGAAAAGCAGTCTACAGGCCTACTGTGCACTATGCATATTGCCCGTCCAATGCTGCTATAAACTCACTCCATGAGCTCGAGATGAGACAGTTTCACCTTCAGGAAAAGCAAAGAATCATGAGCGACGAGATTATAGACGGCAGAGACGAGTTAGGTGTCTTACTTATGGGCCATGATTTTAAATCGTGGTGGTGTGGAAGTCTCTTAGATATACATAGCTCGCGCAAACTTATCCCTCATCAGCAGGCTACCACAATGCAGGTCGCGATATCTGTTGTGACAGCTGCAATGTGGATGATCCAGAATCCAAAAAGAGGATTTTTGCTGCCAGATGACATAGATCACGAGTTTATCCTTAAAAACTCCATGCCTTATATAGAGCCTTTTGTCTCAGAGGCAGTGGACTGGACGCCATTAAAAAATCTAAACACTAAATTTACTAAGTTCGATATCCCTAAGCCAAAAGATGAGGATGTCTGGCAGTTCACGACATTCCTGGTCAATCCTAGAGAAAGACTAAACTCATATGACACAAGGACGATGCAGCCACAAGTCGCAAAAGTCTAAGCATGAGATAAGCGGCACAGAAAATCTCATAAAGGCGATGCTTAAAAAACATGGCTCGCCCTTAATGATAATCAGAAAGTCTGTACTTGAAAAACAGTACACCCGTTTCCGCAAATGCCTGCCAGATGTCACTCCATACTACGCGATAAAGGCAAACCCCAATCCAGCTATAATAAAAACATTCGTTAAATTAGGCGCGTCTTTTGATGTGGCAAGCGCTGCCGAGATGAAACTGGTCTTACGACTAGGCGCGTCACCTTCAAAGATCATATTTGCAAATACTATTAAATCCGCGGAAGATATACAGGCTGCCAGGCGTCGCAGGGTGAGACTTATGACATTCGACAATGAGCCAGAGCTTTATAAGATCGCGAAACACTATCCTAAGGCGCGAGTACTTGTACGTATTAAAGTAGCTAATGAGGGCAGTCAGGTAGAGCTCTCTCTTAAATTTGGCGCAGACCCTGACCAGGCATTCTTTCTTTTGCGAAAGGCAAAGACGCTGGGACTTGTGCCTGCAGGTGTAAGTTTTCATGTGGGGAGCCAGGCTAAGAATGTTGAAAACTATCTCCAGGCGCTTGAAATCTCTGCAAAGATCTTTGAAGAGGCAAAAAAGAATGGCCTTCCTTTAAAGATACTGGATATAGGCGGAGGATTCCCGATACAGCATTTTGACAATGAGTTAGGGATAAACTTTGAAAGAATGGCCTCTCAGATAAGAAGACAGAAAAAAGAACTGTTTTCTCGCAATGTAAAATTCATTGCTGAGCCAGGACGTTTTCTTGTAGGGCCTGCAGGTCTCCTTGTCACGCAGGTTATAGGAAGGACATTCCGCAACAATAAAAACTACTACTATCTAAATGACGGCATATACGCGGATTTCTCAGGCATGGTCTTTGACCACTGCAAATACCAGTTCAGGACACTCAGGAGGGGCCCAACATACCTGAGCACGCTAGCTGGCCCTACCTGTGATTCATTCGACACGCTATCCATGAATGAAGAAATACCTGAATTATACGTGGGAGATGTTGTATATGTGAAAAATATCGGGGCTTATTCATCCGCGAGCGCTGTACCAAACTTCAACGGCTTCCCGCCCGCAAAGATCATCCTGGTGTAAAACTAATCCTTCTTTTCTTCCCAGAATCGCTCTGCTTCTTCTTCCATCTTCTCAAGACGATCATAATAATCTGGAAATTCATTCAGGTGGGCTAATGCTATTTTTCCTGTGGTGAGAGGATCATTATTGCTGACATTTGTAGCAGGGTCTTCAATGCCATGTTCTAATTCTACGTCCATTCCTCGTCTAAACTGATCAACATCGAACTTGTCCCACTTAATACCTAATTTATCGCCAATTAATTTTGCCTCTTCTGCGGTAAAATGCTTCTTAGTCGACATATTAACCTCCGAAAGAATCCGGCACAGGATAGTCGCCGTGTTTTTTCCTACAATCCTCGAGCCTCTTCTTCTGGTCATCCAGTGTCTTTATCAGGATATGCGGTGTATCAAAGACCTTTGTATGGTAAATATTCTTTATCCTCTCTATCTTGGCCAGGCATTCTGGGATACGGATCTTAAATTGCTCATCATATTCCTCTTTTGTATAATCCTTACCGCGCACTTTTTTGAACAAGGCCTTGAGATCTTCATATCTGGGGATGTATCCTATGGGCGTCTTTATTGCGCCTACATTATCATTCACGCGCAGCTCCATCCATTTAAGCCATACATGCTTGTCCTTAATCCCGTTCAAGAATTTTCCGTCTTTCCCGCGCAAAAAATAATTTACATGGAATACAAAAGGTGGCTTTTTTACACCCTGCACTATATCCAGATTATTCTGTATGTATCTACCTATTGGTATTGAAAGAAAATCCAGGTTTGCCATGAGGTTAAATTTTCGCACGCCTTCCTGGCCAAGCGTAGCCGCAGTGGTCTCCGACTCAATCGCAGCGCCCTGCGCAAGTATGCCATGCGCCCAGTCAAATGATTGAGCAACAGGAACGCTTGTATCTGAATCGCGGCCTCCATAGATTATCCCTCCGATCTCCACGCCGTCAGGGTTTTCCAGATTACCGTCGCAATTCTTCAGGTCTTTTAACTGTATAGTATAGCGCGCATTTTTATGCGCATACGGAATCTCTTTTCCTTCAGGCCCTTTTTTCCCAGGCGTCCATTTTCCTGAGAAATTAACACCCTTTGTCGGAGTCTCTCTTCCGTCACCCAGCCAATGCGGATTATTCTCTTCATCTACCAGTACATTGGAAAAGATGACTTCTCCCGAAGTAGTCAATGCCTCAAATATAGCAGGATCGTTTTCCTCGCTCACATCCTGTATGATGCCAAAGATGCCTCTTTCCACATTAACTGTGCGAATCTTTCCGTTAATATTGCGTAAATAAGCAATATCATCGCCTACGATCTTCTCTCCCTCAAGCATAGCAGTGGCAGTCTTGCCGCATGCAGACGGAAAAGAACCGGTGAAATAAGTGACGCGTTTTTTATCAGGGCCATATACTCCCATAATAAACATATGCTCTGTAAGCCAGCCCTCTTCTGAAGCACGCTTAATAGCAAGCCGCATTGATAGCTTTTTAAGTCCAACAGTGTTCCCGGCATATTGCGTATTCGTACTCAAAACCATTTCTTCTTCAAGGTCTATGTAAACACGGCGCTTGTCAACATTTTTACTGACAGCTCCATCCAATTCACCAGCAGTATGCACCGCCCTAAAAAAATATCCCTTACCCTTAAGCTTTTTAACCTGTTCATAGTCGCTGCGGTAAAGCATGCCTTCTGAATGCGCAACATAGCTTGAATCTGTTATCTGCATTGCCGGAATTGAAAACTCAGAATCAGTAGGGCCAAGACAATAAAAACACACGTACATCTCCTTACCCTTCATTGCATCCTTAAAAAAGCCGTGTATCTCTTTCAGCCCTTCTTCCCTGTCAACTGACTTTATGTCTGAACCAAGCACTTCGTCAGGCCTCAGAAGATACTTTGTGTTTGCTTTATCCCTTGCCTGGTCATGATATCCATCAAAATGTATGGTATGGCCTTTTATGGCAAGAGACTGTTCTTCTTTATTCTCCATGGCCTTTTTTCTTATATAATCTGCATCCTCTTTGGAATCAGTACGTACAAAAACTGAATCCGGATTACAGAGCCCCGCGTATTTGGCAACAAAATCCATAACCTTAGGATTAGTCAGCGCTTCCAGCTTTTTATAATTCTTATCTCCGCATTTTTTCTGAAGCAGTTTCATATCCATAGTGTTTTACATATTATCACATCAAAGAAATAAACGCAATCTGTTTTCATTTTGACTGTGCCCTTCGACTACGCTCAGGACAAGCGCTGCGGCTCACCCGCTTGCGGCCTTCTTCTGTTAAATGCAACTTCCGGAGCCTTATATGCTTGGGAGTTATCTCAACTGATTCATCGTCCTCGATAAACTCAAGAGCGAACTCAAGGGTCATTTGCCGCGAAGGTATAAGTACGATCGCGTCATCGCTTCCTGCAGCGCGCATATTAGTTAATTTTTTTCCGCGCAGGGCGTTTACAACAAGATCGACCCCTTTATTATTTACACCAACGATCATCCCTTCATATAGCTTTTCTCCTGATTTAACAAAAATCTCACCGCGTGCCTGTAAATTATAAAGCGCGTACGCCACGGCATCGCCAGATCCATGTGAAATGAGAACGCCATTTTGACGACTAGGCATATCTCCTTTATGAGTCTGGTATTCAAGGAAATTTTGGTACATGATACCATTGCCCCGGGTCATCATAAGAAACTCACTTCTAAATCCGATCAATGCCCTTGAGGCAATAAGAAATTCCATGCGGATAGTGCCCGAAGATGTAGTCTTCAGGTCGCGCATTTTAGCCTTGCGAGCTCCAAGCGTCTGCATAACAACACCTTGATACTCGTCTTCCACCTCGACTATCACCTCTTCAACAGGTTCGAGCGTTTGATTACCCATTTTCTTCAAAATAACCTGTGGCTTCGAAACCTCCATCTCATATCCTTCACGACGCATTGTTTCAATAAGAATAGCAAGGTGCAGCTCACCGCGGCCTGAAACCTTTAACCGCTCAGTCCCTATAACCTCCTCGACCTTGATACCAACATTTATCATAGCCTCATGCTCAAGGCGTTCTCGTATATGTCGTGATGTTAAAAATCTGCCTCCATCCTTGCCTGAAAGAGGGCTCGAGTTATGAGAAAAGTTCATAGAGATCGTAGGCTCATCTATCTTAATAGCAGGTAGTCCTTTTGGCTTATCACCACACGCAAGCGTCTCTCCGACCTCTACGCCCTCTATCCCGGAGATAGATATGATATCTCCCGCTATAGCCTCATTGACCTCAACACGAATCAGTCCACGATACTTCATGATCTTAATTGCCTTGCCTCTAGTAACAGTTCCATCACGTTTCACAAGCGCCACAGGATCCCCAACGCGAACACGCCCATGAAAAACCCGCCCTATAGCGATCCGCCCGACATAAGAGTTATAATCAAGCATTGTAACCAGCATCTGAAAAGGCAGCTCTGGATCAGCTATCGGAGGTAATACCCTATGCAGAATAGTCTCTAAAAGAGGTTTCATGGAGTCTCTCGGCTCATCAAGATCAAGAGTCGCGTAACCATCTTTTCCCGAAGCGTAAACTATCGGAAAATCAAGCTGCTCATTAGAAGCGTTCAGCTCACAAAAAAGATCAAATGTCAGATCCGCCACTTCATCCGGGCGGGCATGGGGACGATCAAGTTTATTGATTACAAGTATTGGTTTTAGATGTAACTCGAGTGATTTTTTCAAAACAAATTTAGTCTGCGGCATAGGCCCTTCAAAAGCATCAACAAGAAGAAGTA